>CAYUKE010000220.1:0-5915 GCA_964445185.1 uncultured Geminicoccaceae bacterium | reverse complement strand
CGCCGACGCCGATGCCGGCGACGTGCTGACGCTCTCGGCGAGCCGCGCGGACGGATCCGCTCTCCCCAGCTGGCTGAGCTTCTCGACGGCGACCGCGACCCTGAGCGGGACGCCCGCCGCCGGCGACGTCGGCTCGCTGGATCTGCGGATCACGGCCACGGACACGACGGGCCAGAGCGTCAGCACCACGTTCACCTTGACGGTCAACGCAAGCACGACGCCGCTGAGCCCGCTCGGGACCATCCTCGGCAGCAACGACTTCGACGACGGCACGCTCAACGGGCTTACGAAAACGGGCGCGCCACCGAGCATTCTCGAAGTCACCGCCGAGGCCGCGCGCATCGGCAGCCATGGTCTGCGCAGCCGCATGGACCGCGCCAATGGCAACTGGAAGGCGTGGGTCGAGGCGACCCTGCCGTCAGCTGTCTCGACCGTCGCTGCCGATCTGTGGATCCGGTTCCCGGCGATCCCGGCGTGGAACGACGTCTCGGACAGCGGCTCGAGCCTCATCCGTGTTCAGGGCAGCGACAACGACGCCGGCAACCTCAACATCCTCAACGGCACCGGTGCCCTCGCCGTCATGCGGCTCGACGGGGTGAGTGGCGCGACCGGCGTCACGCTTCAGGCGGCTCGCTGGTACTGGTTGCGCTACATCCTGGATTTCAGCGGCCGGACCGTTTCGCTCTACGTCTGGGATGACAGCGCCGGCAGCGGTGCCTGGGCGTTGGACGCGGTGCCGCACGCGCACAACACCAACACCACGGTCAGCCGGCTGCAGTTCGGCTTTGCCGGCGGCGGGCACGGCATCGAAGCTTGGTTCGATCAGATCTCGTGGGGGCAGCCGTGACCCTGTACATCCGCAACCATGGCCGTCGTCACGCGGCAGCGCGTAGCGTCGTGCCGGCGCCGCAACCCTCGCCGGTGCCGCCGCCGCCGTCCGGCGACCTAAGCTGGAACATCGCCGACGTCCCCCCGCCACCAGCGCTGGCGACGGACGCGCTACGCTTCGGTGGCGGCGGTGCGCCGCTTCCCAAGCCCAACGCTAACGGCCGCATCGATATCTACGCCAACGGCAAGGATGTGCTGGTCGAGAGCCGGCCTGGCGAGCCTTACAAAAACATCTGCATCCGCGTGCACGACCCCCGTCACTGCATCTTCCGCGGGGTGCACATCATTATCGACGACCCGTACTTCTCATACCCGCGCATGAACCGCGACGAAACTCACGCGAATATCGAGTATTATCTCAGCAATCCGCCTCAAGGCGTGCCTGCCTATCCCGGCATGACCGGCATCGTCAAAGGCCAACCGGCGAGGGGAAAGACAGGCGTTCTCGGCCAATGGGATCCGTATTCCTGGGGAGATATCAATGCTTCGCGTCATAAGGAAAGGTACATCAATAACCCATATATTGTCTTTTATCAAGATACACCTCTCGATATCGAGAACTATAAATTCAATCAGGACTTGGTCTGGGTTCGTTTTACTCAGGGTGTAACGAAAACCATACGCTACGAAGGCTGCTGCTTCGATGTTAAGAATGACATCGGCTGGCAGATGGACCTGATCGGCGCTTGGACAAAAGGTGGCAGCTCACTGCCAAATGATGGTGTCGATTTACAGATCATTAACTCGTTTGTTGGCACCAATGGTTCGACATCGAGCGCTGATGATTGCGATAGTGAGTACATTGGTCGAACGCATCATAGTGACACTGCCCAGATCTACTGGAAGAAATCCGTAACGCTAGCAAATTCCCGCTTGCTAACGAACAATCAGGGGGTATTCATGCCCCGACAGTTTGGCTCACCGGCGATGAGGCTGCGATTCCTTCGGGCGCTCATCGGCTCGACGGACTACGCTTCGAGCGCCCTATTGTGGTTGTCAGACCATAAGGATGCGCGTGATCTGCATGCCATCGAACGATGGGATGACTTCACAATTGAAAGCAATCGGCGCAAGAAAGGTGGCGACCAAACCGTGCTTATCTGGCCCGATGTTGTTTGGGCTCCGGGAAGCAACAATCCGCCGCACGGCACCTACACGTTGCAAGCGAAACACGAGGCCGGCAACGGTAAGGTCGTTTATCGAGCGCCGAGCGATCATTCGCATTTCAAGAGCCATACCGGCGTGAACTACGTCAGCCCTTGGAGCTGAGACCCGCGTGACGGGGCGCGCGCCGCTCCGTCACGCACGCGAACGCTTGCCCGCGCCGTTTACGCGAACCACTCAGGAGCCCGCTGTCAAGCCTGCCGGCTAAGAGCCGATCGCAGGTAGTCGACGCTCGACGTCGCAGTCCCTATCTCCGAAGAGGCTTGATGGTTCGAGGAGGGCGACCGGCATGGCACCATCGCCACTTCCGCCGCGGACGACGCGACGGGATACACTGACGCTGATGGCGGCTGGCGTGGCCGTGCCGACCGTGTCCGAGCCCCGCAGGCGACCGGTCGGCGACCTGGTTCCTTCCGGCGGAACGTGGGACATCGCTGCGGTACCACCGCCGCCGGAGCTTGAGAATGCGACCGTCTACGGCAAAGGCGGTCAGCCGTGGCCGACGGCGGAGCGGAACGGCTTCCCGTTCCATGAGTTCGACGGCCGCGGTGGCGATCTCCTGATCGAAGCGCCAGCCTCCGGGACCGTCTTCAACGCGTCGCTGCGCATCCGCAATTGTCGCCGCGTCGTCATGCGCGGCGTGCACCTGCAGATCAACGACCCGCGTTTTACCCTGCCGCGATACAACGCCGAAGCGACGCGGGATTTGGCCAACAAGTACGAGCATTCTTTCACGGACTTCGAGACGATTCCCGAGACCGGCCGCTCGACCCGCGCTCGGCACGGCCCGCGGCAGGGCCAGCGCGCCAATGCGGAATGTCGCAACTGGACCACCCCCAACTATTCGGAGGTGCGCCACATCCGTGAGGTCATGCAATACAGTCCGTACGTCGTATTCTACGACGATTTCACAGGCTCCCTGGATGACTATGCCGGGCTGAACGTGTTCGAGCTGGCGTTCAACGATGCGGCGCGCGCTTTCTACATCGAAGGCTGTCACTTCGACATCGTGGAGGGGTTTTGGGCGCACCAGGACTTGATGCTCTTGTTCACCGACCCCGACGCCCGAGCGCCGGGAACGGGCACACAAAGTGCCATCGGCGACGGCTTCACCGTCGACGTTGTCAACACGCGGATGGGCGTCATCGGCGTTGGCGGCCCCGATGACTTCGACGTTCACTGGAACGGCGGTCGCTCGCCAGAGCTGCGCGTCATCCGCTCACGCCATTGCGACGTCGTCCAGCTGATGGGTCTCGGCCCGAACTGGAGCACGCTGGACTGGGCGATGTGGCGCTTCGGCGTCTGGAACAGCGACCTCTTCGGCCAGCTGCAGATCCTGTTTCTCCCCTGGAATCAGGGCGGCAAGTACAACTTCGCGACCAAGAATGCCGGCTATCATCACCTCCATGGCGACAATGGGGGCTCGCATATCTGGCTGGCGGACTGGGGTCACGAGTCGGTACCGATCCTGGACTTCCATAACGTCTGGATGCGGCGGGGGCCGGGCGGCGGCGAGGACAGCCGCAACCTCTGCTATGCCGGACACACCAGCCTTGCGCCCAACCACCCGCTGGCCGGCCCGCGCGACTACACGGTGTGGGATGGAGAAGGCGACCGGACCATCCGCCTGCGCGATACCGAGGACCCGGAGGTGCCGGAGTTCGCGCCGGCATCGGCGGTGGGCTTGAACTACCGCAGCCCGTGGGCCGGCTAGTCGGCCGTCGCGCGATCGACTTAACCGAGGTTGAGCGGCAGGCGGGCCGAACGCGCTAGGGTCGGGCGTGAGGGGGCCACGGCCCCGCAGGCGCCCGGAGGCCCGCACGCCCATGTTCGAGACCCTCGCCACGCTCAGAGCCGCCTGGCCGATGCTGTCGCGCGCCCTCATGAGCGGTCAGCTTTTGCGCCCACGGTGCAGGCTCGTGGAGCCGGACCCGGACGTCGTGTGCGACGCCGACGTCGAGGTGCCGATCGGGCACGGCGTGGTGCTGACGTGCAACTTGTTCCGCTCGCGGGCGTGGCTGGCGGCGGGCGGGGCGGACCCCGTAGTGATGTGCGCGCATCCCTACGACAACCACCTGACCCCAGCACTCGGCAAGACGCCGCTCGGCGGCCCGCCCCAGCAGTACCGCCTCATCCCCCAGGCGGAGGGCACGCCTGCGTTCTCCACCCTGACCAGCTGGGAGGCGCCGGACCCCAACTTCTGGGTCCCGGCCGGCTACACGCTGGTGAACCTCAACCTGCCGGGCTACGCCAACAGCGCCGGCGAGGCGGGCATGGTCTCGGCAAAGCAGGGCGAAGACTACTACCGGGCGATCCGATGGGTCGCCAGCCAGCCCTGGTGCACCGGCCGGATCGGCCTCACCGGCGTCAGCTACCTCGCCATCAGCCAGTACCATGCGGCGGTCGCCGCCGCGGCCGACGGTGACGCGTCGCCCTTGAAGTGCATCTCGCCCTGGGAAGGTCTCTCGGACCTCTATCGCGACGTCGCCTGCCGCGGCGGCGTGGACGATCTGGGGTTCTTGAACTTCTGGTGGCACACCGAGGTAAAGGAGACGCTGAACGAGCCGCGGGAGGCGTTCGTCGCGCGGGAGGGTGCGCTGCCGCCGGACATGCTCGGCGTGCGTCCATTGTTCGACGACTACTGGGCCGAGAAGGCCGTGGCGTTCGAGAGGGTCCGCACGCCCATGCTGGTCTGCGGCTCGTTCTCCGACCACGAGCTGCACACACCGGGCTCGTTCCGCGCCTTCGAGCGGGCCGCCTCAGCAAGGAAATGGCTCTACACGCACCGCAGCGGCAAGTGGACGAGCTTCTACTCGGACGAGGTGAAGGCGCTGCTGCGCGACTTCATGGATCACTTCGTCAAGGGTGAGAGCAACCGGTTCGACACGCTGCCGCCGGTGCGACTCGAAGTGCGCAAGAGCCGCGACGAGATCGCGGCGGTGCGCCTGGAAGAGGCTTGGCCTCTGCCAGCGACCATCCACCAGCGTCTGTATCTGGCGGCCGACGGGCTGCGCACCGAGCCGCCCGCGCAGGCCGGCGAACGCTCATGGCCTGCGGCGACGGGCTCGACCAGCTTCGACGTCGTGTTCGACCGCGACACCGAACTGAGCGGCCACATGAAGCTGAGGCTGTGGGTCGAGGCACGCCCGGGCGGCTCGGGCGAGCCCTGCCCGGATGACCTGATCCTGTGCGTGTTCGTCGACAAGCTGGACCACGAGGGGCGCAGCGTCCGCTTCAATGGCTCGGTGGGCACCACGGACGATGTGGTGACGCGCGGCTACGTCCGGGCGTCGCGGCATGAGCAGGATACCGAGCGGTCGACCGAGTGGCTGCCGGTGGCGCGCGGCGATAGCGAGCGGAAGCTGTCCCCGGACGAGATCGTCGCGGTCGACGTCGCACTCTGCCCGAGCAGCACCTGGTTCGCCGCGGGCGAGGGCCTGCGCCTGATCGTCTCGGCGACCGAGCTGGTCCGCGCACCGATCTTCCGCAAGAACACAAGCCCGAACCAGGGCCGCCATGTGCTCCACCTCGGCGGCGCCTACGACTCGCACCTCTTGATCCCGGTGGTACCGGCCAGGGAGCTGCCGGTGGGATCCTCGACCCAGACCTCGATGACGCCGGTGCGGGTGCGGCCAGCCTCGCGGACCACGCGCACCGAGGTCTCGGGTGTCACCTCGCGACTGCCCCACGGGTCGCCGTCGATCTCGAGCTGAACCTCGCCGCTTGCGTCGCGGAACGGGTCGTCGTCGGGCAGGTGCGAGACGATCGAACCGGACAGGGTGACGTCGGCGCCGGCGCGCGCGTTCAGAGCTTCGGTGCCGCAGGCATCGCCACGGTGACCGTCCGGTGTCGCCGCTCTGGCT
>CAYUKE010000219.1:0-5935 GCA_964445185.1 uncultured Geminicoccaceae bacterium | reverse complement strand
TCCGGTTGAGCGCAACGCCTCGATGTCTGCCCCGGCCGAGCCGAGCTATCGCGCCGAAGCAGCCTTCGGCACGATCGAGATTGTCCTGGCCAATGGCCGCGGCGTCCGCTTCCCCGTCGACATCGAACGACGCATCGCCGGCGCCGTCGCCGTCGGCGCCCACAAGACCTCGATGCTCCAAGACCTCGAGCGCGGCCGCCCACTCGAGCTCGACGCCCTCGTCACCGCCGTCCAGGAACTCGGCCAGGTGGTCGGCCTGCCGACTCCGACGATCGATACCGTACTAGCGCTGACGCGGTTACGGGCAGCAACCAGAGGTTAGGGCGAAAGTGCTCGCCGACAACAACGGCTCGCGCCCAGCGCACCCAACGTGTTGCGAGTGAATGAAATCGCCTGACGCCGTTTTCACTGGGCCATGTACTCATAAACGGTAAAGCGTCCTTTCAGTCGGGCACTGGCAGTATGCGGCCCAGGGTTCCATTTGTCAGATCCGGTTTCTGCTGCCGTTCACCTCGACGCGGTTGAACAGCCGGTTCGCGTTGCAAAGGGAGGGTGGAGGCGGCAACATGCGGCCAACCGACACCTGTGCTTGGATAAGGCCGATACTGGTCATGGACGACATGAAGCTCCTTATTGACCTCCACAAGGGGGGTGCTGGCAAAGGCCCAGGCGGGGATAACGAGACCCGCCGCGCTATCGATTTGTCGGCTCTTGAGGGGGAACGAGACCTGCGTATTGCCGATATCGGGTGCGGCACCGGCGCATCGACATTGCTGCTGGCAAATGAACTCGACGCACACATCACCGCTGTCGATTTCCTGCCCGACTTCCTCGCCGTCTTGGACGCCAACGCAAAGCAAGCGGGCGTTGCCGAGCGCATCGCAACGGTCGCAGAATCGATGGACAATCTATCCTTCGAGACCGCATCTCTCGACGCAATCTGGTCCGAAGGCGCGATCTACAACATGGGATTTGAAGCCGGCATCAAGGCGTGGAAGAACTTCCTCAAACTCGGCGGTATTCTGGCCGTTTCGGAACTCACCTGGCTGACTGACGAAAGACCCGAAGAACTACAGGCTCACTAGGACCGCGAATATCCCGAGGTGGCGACCGCGTCGTTGAAGCTGGCTGCACTTGAAAGCAATGGCTTTTCACCTATTGGCTATTTTTCTCTACCAGTCCACTGTTGGCTCAAAAACTACTATGATCCGATGAAGGCGCGGATTCCCAAGTTTCTTGAGAAACACGGGCATTCAAAGGCTGCCCGCGCCATCATCGAAGCCGAAGAGAAAGAGATCGCTCTCTTCGAGAAGTATAGTGCCTTTGTGAGCTACGGCTACTACATTGCCCGTAAGCTCAGACGTTGATTGATATCAATCCAGTCACCCAGACATATACTACAGCTGCGGATGTACTCAGGACCAATGGCCGACGGAAGGCAAGGCCGTGATCGAACGTAGAAGAAGACTTTGAGCGGCGAACCCTTGGCGTGATGCAAACTCGGAAATTGCGCAGTCCGAAAGCGCTAAGCACTTCCGGACGCCGAGTTGCGTCTCATTGAAGCTGTCTTGCCGTGCAAACCGTGAGGCGTCCTGTGTGTCGACAACAGGCGGGTACTGAATGGAATCTTCTTAATCTCGAGATAAGGCGCTCCTTGCCACAGCGATACGGCCCCTACACCACCTGCTACAAGGGTTTGTGCGATGGCGATGTGCCGGTCTCTGGGACTGGATCTTGGCTGCCATGTCGCATCAACTAGATGCTGACGTCCAGATGATCGACAGCACGGTTGTCTGGGCGCACCAGCACGCCACTGCATCAAGTATGGTGCCGTCCCGGGCTTCGGCCGTTCCCGAGGCGGTCTAACCACGAAGCTCCATGCCGTGGTTGACAGAAACGGTTTGCCTCTGAAGCTTGCGTTGGCTCCAGGTCATGAGCAAGCCAGTGCCTGTGCGCTTGGTCTCCGCGACGAGCTGCCGAGGTCGCGGATGCTGCTGGCCGACAAGCCGTAGGACGCAGATACAATCAGGAACATGATGTCGTCACAAGGATTCTGGGCGAACAACTCGCTGCGATCCAACCGCAAAGACCCGATCTGCTTAAGTCAGTTTTTTCTATCTGGATTGGAACTTAGTCGAGCGGCTCTTCCACAAGATCAAGCACTGCCGTCGCATCGCAACTCTGTACGAGAAGCGGGACGCCAACTTCGTCGCATTCGCCAAGTTAGCGGCGATCCGGCTGTGGCTCAGCACTTATGAGTCCACGGCCTAGTTCGAACTACCCAACCGAAGCAGCAACTGCGCTCAACCGGCTGTCTCCGACCAGATACGCACCCAATCGACTTCTATTGGCATATGCGAAGCGCCAATGATGACGGTGAAATTGTGCTCGACTGATGTGTACAGCCAAGGGTGTTCCTCAAATTCCAAAGAGCGCATCAGCGTGCCGTTGAAGTATGTGTCGGCGCGGACACTGGGTATCCACAGGAAGCCGAAATTGTTAAAATCGTTGAAGTTGGTGTCTGTATGGATTATTCGGTCCGGCGTGCCGCGCTTCCCGAATGGTTTCATATGATCGACTGGCTTCTTGGCATCTTTTGTCCAGAGGCGAATATTGTTGGTGTAGTTTCGCGTGCCGGATTGCCACTTCGGATTCCATTCCATGAAGTCCAGCTCAAGCAGCGTTTCTGGTTTGTCGTTCTGCCTGAGGTACATGTGCTCCGCCGGCATCGCCCAGAACGCCACATGACCCTCACCGCCTTGAGGATCCGTCGGCCAGCGTAGCCGTGCTTCGGCGTAAAAGGGCGCGCCCGCGTCTATCGTAAAGCCTTGCCAGCCGTCTCTGGATGGCAGGCGGATAGCGCTGAAAATCTCCCCTTCGAGCTCCAGAACCCCGCTCTCGACGACAAGCCCGTCCGGATGCGTCGGTGGCCGACGATGCGGCCGCTGAACGAAGAACTCGTAACCGCCGTCTTGCGTGTTGAAGCGATCAATCTCGTCGTAGCTGTCGAACTCGGCGGCAAACACCAGATCGTCCACGCCCGCGTCGCGCACGGCTGGCGGAACCTCCTGCGCATAACCAACGCCGACACCCAGGAAAGAAATGCCGAGCAACCACGTAAAGCGCTTCACGTACACGTCCCCGTTGATGGCTAGCCGACAATACGCCTGCGGTTTGATCCTAGCTATCCGCGATCGGCGGGTCGGTGTTCACGCCCCTGGTGCTCGACATGCCGAACCATGGGCTCGTCCGCGCGACGCGCGAGGCACAGCGCTCGGCGTCAAGCTCCCGATCCATGTCGGCAAGCGCGTCGACGGCGCAGCCGCCACCCGCAGCTCGACGCCCCGCCCGCCGCCGTCCAGGAACTCGGCCAAGTCGCCGCGCTAGCGAGCGAGGAACGTCGGCGTCGCGGTGCGGTTGCGGACGGCGAAGGCGGCTCAGTTCCGCGGCCAGCGCCGGCAAGCTCCGGACGCTCGCGGCGTTAACCGGTGATTAACTAGAACCCGATGACGTGGCTTCGGGCGCTTGAAGCGTCCTAAGCACCATCGGGATAGGCTCATGAAGTATTGCCACTTTCTCTCGCTCGCTTGCCTTGTGCTTGGCGGCGCGACGGCGCATGCGGTCGACTTTTCGGAAGTACAGAATGCTTCTTCGGCCCAAATCGCGAAGATGGAGGCCGACTTCGAGAATGCGTCCGAGCGCTGCCGCGCCAGCTACACTGTCGCCGTCGGTGCGGACAAAGGTTGGTCGTCCTTCTGTCACTCGAAGGCAAGCCCTGCTGAACTTGAGCGGATCGCGCTACAAAAGTGCGAGTACTGGGCGGGCGGGCCGTGCGGGATCGTCGTGCTTCGCGGTGAGGCTACCCCGTTCCGCATCCGCGACATTCAGACCGAGTATCCAACGCGTTTCGACGCTTCCGCCGTGCCCTTCGTTCGAGACAGCACCCGCGAGCGCCTCGAGGCGTACGAATCATCAAACAAGCCCCGCGCTCTGGCCATCACGCGAAACGGCCGCTGGGCCTTCGTGTACGGCGACACGGCTGCAGCGGCCCAGGCTGAAGCAATCCGCAAATGCGAGGAGGCTGACCGAGGCCGGGGTAGGTGTTTCGTCTATGCGGTTGGGGAGGAGGTGCTCTTCAATCGGGACACCAACCTCTATCCTGATCGTCAGTCGAGCTGAGAACGTCCGAATAGCGAACACCTTTCGGCGACGGGGCGAGGTCCGTCCTCGCCCACCGAGGGGGCCGCTACATCCTCTCGCACGGCCCCTTTGGCATCAGCCGCCGGACGCCTTGCGCACTCGGATAGCACAGGTCCACAACAGACGCCGATGACAGCCCACTACTGGCAGTCGGCGATGATCGGTCTGGCGCGGTCGGACCGGGTCAAGCGCTTCATGCAGACCTCGCGCGCCACGGCCGGCGTGCGCCAGCGGTTCATCGCCGTCGGCGATGCGGCGGCTGCCGTGGACCGGGCGACGAACCTGCGGGAGACGGCCGGTCTCCGGGCGTCGCTGTTCTGGCTGGGCGAGTATGTCGACAACCCCGCCCTCGTCGACGAGACCGTTGCCGCCAAGCTCAAAGCTGTCGGTGCGCTAGGCGAAGCGGGCCTGGACGTGCACGTCTCGGTCGACATGACCCAGGTCGGCCATCTGCTCGATCCCGCGCTCGCCCGAACGCACCTGGAGCGCATCGCCGCGGCCGTTGGCGCGGCGGCCGGCAATCGGCCGGGCGTCCACGTCCTGATGTTGGACATGGAAGACCGCGCGGTCGTCGACGCAACGATCGCGCTGCACGACGCGCTGAAGCAGCGGGGCTTTCCGGTGGCGCTGACCCTCCAGGCCAATCTGGAGCGCACCGCCGACGATCTCGCGGCGCCGATCCGCCAGGGCTCCCGCGTGCGGCTGGTCAAGGGCGCCTTCCCAACGCCGCGGGCGGGAACGTTCCCGACCCGCGTCGCCATCAAGGCGAACTTCCGCCGCCTCATCGACCGGATGTTCGCGCCGGAGGCGAAGGCCGCGGGCTTCTATCCGATCGTCGCCACCCACGATGACCGCCTGATCGCGCACGCCCAAGAGCAGGCACGCGCCGGCGGCTGGTCGCCCGGCAGCTACGAGTTCGAGCTGCTCCTCGGGATCCGCGAGCCGCTCGCCCGCACGCTCGCCGCTGAAGGCGAGTGCGTCCGCCTCTACCTCCCCTTCGGCCGCGATTGGTGGCCGTATACCGCGCGCCGCATCGGCGAGACCCCAGCCAACGCTTGGCTGCTGGCGCGCTCGCTGGTGGGCTGAGCCGCTAAGCGCCTGTGCGGCAGCCACCGCTGCAGCTGGTCAGCCGCCGTCTGGAACGACGAGGTCAATTGGGCCGACGCGATACCCACTGAGGCTCGTGTCGCCGATCGTCGTTAGCTCGAAGCCCCTGGCGGTGAGCAGGCGCGCGTGCTCCGGGCCTTTGGGGAACATGTAGATGTCCTGGCCGATCACGACCGTCTCGATCGGCGGCCAGTCCGCCGGAATGACGCCCAGGGCCTCGAGCACGGCGTGGACGTTGGCCTGTTGCGCAGTGATCGACCTGTCGAGCCCGCGCAGCTGGGCGCTCAGCGCGTCGAACCGCCCGCCCATCTCGTCGAAGCGCTCGGCGATCACCGTCCGTTCGCGCACGGCTTGCTCGAGACGCTCGCCATGCGCGCCGAGCGTCGACGCGACGTCGCCAACGCTGGCGAGCGCGCCTCCGGCCAGCAGGGCTGCGAGCGCCGAAAAGGCGGCGCTCCATGTCGACATCGGGACTTGGTCGGCCATCGAACCTCCGATCCCGTATGTGCATCAGCGACGCCGTGACGTCATCCCGAGCTGATGGCACCCGGTACGTCTCAGACCATCAGCCGGTTGCGCACGGTGGCCTCGTCCAGGTCCAGCACCGTCCCCTCGGCCTCGCGGCACC
>CAYUKE010000218.1:0-5936 GCA_964445185.1 uncultured Geminicoccaceae bacterium | reverse complement strand
AGCGGGTGGGCAGCACGCAGTCGAACATGTCGATCCCGCGCAGTACCGCGCCAATGAGATCGTCGGGCTTACCCACGCCCATCAGGTAGCGAGGCTTGTCGCGAGGGAGCGCCGGACAAGTCGCTTCCAGGGACTCGAACATAAGGTCTTGGGGCTCCCCGACCGCGAGGCCGCCGATGGCGTAGCCATCGAAGCCGATGCCGACGAGCAGCGCGGCGGAACGCTGGCGCTGCGCGGCGAAGGTGCTGCCCTGGACGATCCCGAATTGACCGTAGCCGGGCCTGGCGACGAACGACCGTCGGCAGCGCTCGGCCCAGCGCCCCGACAGCTCCATGGAGGCCTGCGAAGCCGCCGCGTCGATCGGCCATGCGGGACACTCGTCAAGCTGCATGGTTATGGTCGCGTCGAGCAGGTGCTGGATCTCGGTCGAACGCTCCGGCGTCAATTGGTGGCGGGTACCGTCGATGTGGGAGGCGAAGGTGACACCCGTCTCGTCCAGCTCACGCAGCTTCGCGAGCGACATCACCTGATAGCCGCCGCTGTCGGTCAGAATGGGCCCCGGCCAGCGCATGAAGGTGTGCAGGCCGCCGAGGCGCGCGACCCTCTCGGCTCCGGGCCTGAGCATCAGGTGGTACGTGTTAGCGAGCACGATCGCGGCGCCCGTCGACGCGACCATCTCCGGCGTCATCGCCTTCACCGTCGCTTGCGTGCCGACGGGCATGAAAACCGGTGTCTCGACAACACCGTGCGCCGTCTCGAGGCGACCCGCTCGTCCGCACCCGTCCGTCGCCTCGAGATCGAAGCGAAACGCGATCACCTTGGCACACGCTCAAGCAGGCAGGCGTCGCCATAGGAGAAGAAGCGGTAGCCGGCGCGGATGGCGTGGCTATAGGCGCGACGCATCCGACCAAGGCCACCGATGGCTGCAACCAACATGAACAGGGTCGACTTCGGCAGATGGAAATTGGTGACGAGGCGGTCTATGGCGCGCACCGCCGTGCCTGGTTGGATGAATAGCGCCGTCCGCCCGGAGCACGCCTGAAACGCTCCCGTCTGGGCGTCGTAGACCGACTCCAACGTTCGCAGCGTGGTTGTGCCGAAAGCGAAGATCCGACCGCCCCGGGCCCGGTGGGCGGTTAGCGTCGTCGCCGCGTCGGGCGCCACCTCGTAACGTTCGGCATGCATGCGATGGTCGCGGGTGTCGGCGACCTTAACCGGCAGGAACGTACCGATTCCCACGTGCAGCGTCACACGCACCTCACGCGCGCCGCGGGCACGCATCGCAGCCAGCAGGGCGGATGTGACATGAAGTGACGCGGTCGGCGCTGCGACGGCTCCCGGCCGCGCGGCGAAAATCGTCTGGTAGTCGGAGCGGTCCCGCTCCGTGTCCGTTGCGTCGCGCCGAATGTACGGCGGAAGCGGCATCGCGCCGTGGGCCTCCAACGCTTTGTCCCCGCCATCCGCCGCGCGGAGCGCAATCTCCACCTCACCGCCGCCGAGGTTCGCGGTGACGACCGCGGTGACCTCCTCAGCGACGGTGACGACGTCACCGGCGTGTAGCTTGCGGGCGGGCTTCGCCAGGCATCGCCACCGATCGTCGCCCAGAGGCTCATGCAGCAGGAGCTCGACGGCGACAGCGCCGCGTCGCCCGTGCAACCGCGCAGGGATCACCCGCGTGTCGTTGAAGACGAGGAGGTCGCCTTCGTCGATCAGGCTCGGCAAATCGCCAATCCGGCGGTCGCGTAGGCGTTCGCCCACGTGCAGCAAGCGCGCGGCCTCGCGCGGCTCGGCAGGCCGCTGCGCGATCAGATGCTCGGGCAGGCCGAAATCGAACGCGTCGAGCCTCATTCCGGCTGCGCTCGCAGCTCCTCAAGCTTGGCGAGCAGCGCGGTGTTCACATGCGGAGATACGAAGCTGGACACGTCACCACCGAGGAGACCGATCTCCTTGACGAAGCGCGACGAAATAAACTGCGTCGTCTCCGCGGCCATCAAGAAGAGCGTTTCGATGTCCGGGCTCAGACGAGCGTTGTTGGCCCCCATCTGGAACTCGTACTCGAAATCGGAGACGGCTCTGAGGCCGCGAATGATGATTTGCCCACCCTGCGCCTTCACGAAATGCATGAGCAGGTTGGAGAAGGGCTTGACCTCGACTTTGCAGCCGTTGGTGCGATTGCCGGCCATCAGCATCGCCGCCTCGCGCTCGACGAGCCGCGTCCGCTCCTCAAGAGTGAACAGGGGACCCTTGCCGGCATTCCGGGCAACGCCGATGACCAAGCGGTCGAGCATGCGGGTGGCACGCCGGACCAGGTCGGTATGCCCGTTGTGGATCGGATCGAAAGTGCCAGGATAGACGCCGACGCGCACGCTCATCCCCGCTTCTCCAACGCTGTCAGGCGTCGTCGCCACCGTCCTCGCCGTTCTCGCTGACCCGCGCTACCGATACGACGTTGTCGTCGCCGACATCGAAGATGATCACGCCCTGGGCGTTTCGACCGGTCACTCGAACGCCACGTTCGCCGCTCACGGGCGTGCGCAGCACTTGGCCGCTACTCGTCGTCAACAGAATCTGATCATCCTCCGCCACGGGGAACGTGGCCACGACGGCGCCGTTGCGGGTCGAGGTCTCGATGTTGATGATCCCCTGCCCGCCCCGGCCTGTCACGCGGTACTCGTAAGCCGATGTGCGCTTGCCGAAGCCGCGCTCGGTCACGGCGAGGATCATTTCCTCGTTGTCGGCCAGATCCTGCTCACGCTCCGGCGGCAACCCGGGCGCCACCTCGGGCTCCCCTTCGGCGCGCCGGCGGCTGCGAAGGAACGCGTCGCGCTCCTCGATCGTCAGCGCCATGTGCCGCAGCACCGACATCGAAACCACGGCATCGTCGGCTTGCAGGTCCATACCGCGAACGCCCGTGGACGAGCGCGATTGGAAGACGCGGACGTCGGTCACCGGAAAGCGGATGCACTTGCCGGCACGCGAGGCGAGGAGAATGTCCTGGCCGGCGCCGCAGACCTCGACGTCGACGAGATGATCGCCCGGATCGAGGCCCATCGCGATCTTGCCGTTGGCCGGAACGAAGGTGAAGTCGGAGAGGTCGTTGCGCCGGACCCGGCCGCTCTTCGTCGCGAACATGACCGTCAGCTCGCGCCAAACGCTCTCGTCCTCGGGTAGCGGCATCACCGCGGTGATGCTCTCCTCCCCCGCGAGCTGCGGGAAGAGGATGACCATCGCCTTGCCGCGCGATTGCGGCTGGCCGAGCGGCAGTCGGTAGACCTTGAGCTTGTAGACCTTGCCCAGGCTCGAGAAGAAGAGCACCGGCGTGTGCGTGTTGGCGATGAAGAGCCGGGTGACGATGTCATCCTCGTAGGTCGCCATCCCCGACCGTCCCTTACCACCGCGGTGCTGGGATCGGTAGGTCGAGAGCGGAACGCGCTTGATGTAGCCGTTGCGGGTCACGGTGACGATCATGTCCTCGCGGGGGATCAGCTCCTCGAGGTCGATGTCGACGTCGCCGTTCTCGTCGATCTCGCTGCGTCGCGGGTTGGCGAACTTGCTCCGGACCTCGAGCAGCTCCGTCTTCATCAGGGCGAGCAGCGTCTCCCGCGAGCGGAGGATGCCGAGCAGCTCGGCGATGCGGCGGCCCAGCTCGCGAACCTCGTCCTCCAGCTTCTGGCGCTCGAGCGCGGTCAGGCGCTGCAGGCGGAGATCGAGGATGGCGCGCGCCTGGCGCTCCGACAGGCGATAGGTGCGAACGTCGGCCTCAGGCGCCGTTTCGACCAGCGCCAGCAAAGGCGCCACATCGGCAATCGGCCAGTCGCGATCCATCAGCCGGGTCCGCGCCTCGTCGGCGTCGGCCGATGCGCGGATCAGCTCGATGACGGCATCGATGTTGGCGACGGCGACGACGAGCCCGATCACCAGATGCGCCCGGTCCCGCGCCTTGTGCAGGTCGAACGCCGAACGGCGCAGGATGACGACCTCGCGGAAGGCGAGAAACCGCTCCAGCACGTCGCGCAGCGACAAGGTCTGCGGTCGCCCGTCGGCGAGCGCTACCATGTTGATCCCGAACGAGGTCTGCAGCGGCGTGAATCGGTAGAGCTGGTTCAGGACCACATCGCCGTCGGCATCACGCTTGAGCTCGACGACGACGCGAATGCCGCGCCGGTCGCTCTCGTCGCGCAGGTCAGAGACGCCCTCCACTTTTTTCTCGCGGACGACCTCCGCGATCCGTTCGACCATCTTCGCCTTGTTTACCTGGTACGGGACCTCGGTGATGACGATGGCGAAGCGGTCCTTGCGGATCTCCTCGACCGCGGCCCGCCCGCGGACAACGATCCCGCCCTTGCCGGTGGCGTACGCCTGGGCGATCCCGCCGCGGCCCATGATGATGCCGCCGGTCGGAAAGTCCGGGCCCGGGACGATCTCGAGGAGATCGGCGGGCTCCAGGTCCGGGTTGTCGACGAGGGCGACGCACGCGTCGATCACCTCGCCCAGATTGTGCGGCGGGATGTTGGTCGCCATGCCCACGGCGATGCCGCCGGCGCCGTTGACGAGCAGGTTCGGAAACTGCGCCGGGAGGACGACGGGCTCCTGCTCGCTCTCGTCATAATTGGGCCGGAAGTCGACCGTGTCCTTGTCGATGTCGGCGAGCAGCGCCATGGCCGCCTGGGCGAGCCTGGCCTCGGTGTAGCGCATGGCCGCCGGCGGATCGCCGTCGATCGAGCCGAAATTGCCCTGCCCGTCGATCAGCGGCAGCCGCATCGAGAAGTTCTGCGCCATGCGGACCATGGCGTCGTAGATCGCGCTGTCGCCGTGCGGGTGGTACTTGCCCATCACGTCGCCGACGATGCGGGCCGATTTCCGGTGCGGTCGGCCGACGCCGTAGCCGCCCTCCTCCATGGCGAAGAGGATGCGCCGGTGGACCGGCTTGAGCCCGTCTCGCACATCCGGCAGCGCGCGGGAGACGATCACGCTCATCGCGTAATCGAGGTAGGAGCGCTTCATCTCCTCCTCGATTGGGACGATGTCGAAGGTGCGGGCGAGCGTCTCGTCGACCAAGTGTCAGATCACCTCAGCGGCGCGCGGCGGCGTTTGCCGCAGTGCGGGAAAGAAGGGTTGCGTCTAGCAGAGCCCCTAGGTGCGGTCGAGAGTTGCAGCGCCGTAGTAGTGCCAGAGGAACAACGCCGCGCAGCCGCGCCAGGGCGCCCAGGGCTCGGCCAATTCACGGGCGCGCTTGGCGGTGAGCGGAACGGCCAGGGACTTCAACCGCTGCAGCCCCACCCGCACTGCGAGGTCGTCCGCTGGGAAGGCGTCGGCGCGGCCGAGCGCGAACAGCAGATAGATCTCAGCGCTCCAGCGTCCGAAACCCTTGAGCGCCGTGATCTGGGCGATCGCGTCCTCGTCCGCAGCCTCCGCCAGGCCAGCGAGGTCGAGCCTCCCGGAGGCGACTGCCTCGGCGAGACCATACGCATAGGCCACCTTCTGCCGGCTGAACCCGCAGGCGCGAAGATCGGCCTCGGAGCACGCCGCCACGCGTGCGGGCGTGACCTCCCCGAGGTGCTCGATAAGGCGCGCCCAGATCGCCGCAGCTGCTTTGGTCGAGAGCTGCTGCGCCGTAACGATCCGCAAGAGCGTCGCAAAGCTCGGCTCGCGAACCCGCGTTGCCGGCGGGCCGATCTCGGCCAGCACACGCGCGATGTCGGTGTCTACTTGCGCCAGGGCGGCGAGCCCCTGTTCCAGGCGGTCTTGATGAAGTGGCGTTATCGGCACGCGGTTTCGGTCCGGACAACAAGCTTCACGCTTTCTGGTTCACCTGCGCCTGCGCGTCCAGCTCAACGCCCTGCTCCAGAAGTGTCATCGGCACGACGTTCGAGGTCCACACCGAGGTTCAGCAGCCGCCCAGCGGCGGCAGCACCGGAGAGGAAGGCCGCTTCGAT
>CAYUKE010000217.1:0-5960 GCA_964445185.1 uncultured Geminicoccaceae bacterium | reverse complement strand
GCCGCATGCCGTCGCTCAGCGTGCGGCGCCAGCGGCGCGCGCCCGGTCGGCCGGCGAAGAGGCCCAGCACGTGGCGCAGCACGGCCGCCGCGGGCGTGCCCGCGGCTTTCGTCGCGTCGACATACTCGGCGAGGCCCCGCAGCAGTTCCCGCTCGTCGACCGGTGCCGCGACCGTGCCGCGGGCCACCGCGTCCAGCGCTGGCAGCGCGCCCGGGTTCTGATAGGCTTCGCGGCCGATCATGACCCCGTCGGCCCAACCGCGGGCGGCACGGATCTCGGCCGGCGTCGTGAGCCCGCCGTTGAGCACGATGCGGAGGGTGGGGTAGCGGCGCTTCAGCCGCTCGACGACGTCGTAGCGCAGCGGCGGAACCTCGCGGTTCTCCTTCGGGCTCAGGCCCTTAAGCCAAGCCTGTCGCGCGTGGACGATGAACGTGTCGACGCCGGCCTCGGCGCAAGTGGCGACGAAACGGTCGACGAATGGCTCTGCATCGACCTCGTCGATGCCGATCCGGCACTTCACGCTGACCTCGCGTGGGGTCGCTTCGCGCATCGCCGCCAAGCATGCGCGGACGCGTTCCGGCTCGGCCATCAGGCACGCGCCGAACGCGCCGCGCTGCACCCGCGGCGAGGGGCAGCCGCAATTGAGGTTGAACCCGTCATAGCCCCAGGCGGCGGCGAGGCTGACCGCCCGCGCCAGGTCTTCGGGCTCGCTGCCGCCGAGCTGCAGCACCAGCGGTCGCTCCGCTGCCGAGAACTCGAGCAGGCGTTCGCGCGGCCCGAAGAGAATGGCGCCGGTAGTGACCATTTCGGTGAACAGCAGCGCGCGCGGTACCAGCAAGCGGTGAAAGTACCGGCAGTGCCGATCCGTCCACTCCATCATCGGCGCCACGCAGAACGTGTGATCAAGGCGCGCGGTCATTCTTCCTTCGTTTGCAAAGGCTTGATCGCTGCTCGCGCCATGCTGGGACACCGTGATCACCTTGATAAACCCCTAGTTTCACGGTCGGACTGTACCAGAATAACTACCAGGACCTGCACCCGGACCGACTAGGCCGCAGCGCGGCGGCTGGCACGCTCGGCGCTCACCTCGACCGCCGCGAAGTGACATCACGCCGTCCGAGCCTCGCCGCTTGTGATCATCGGAATCGAGTGTGGCGGCGCCAGGCTTCGCGAGCGCAAACGCGGCGTTGTCATTCGCGCTCTTCCAGAGCGCCTATGTCAGCGATGCGGCCGACCGAAAACGTGCTGCCGCGAGCGTCCACGAACCGGCAAGGCGGGCCATGGAGCTCGATCCGCTCGATCCCTTCTCGAACTTCGCGCTTGGCCGGACGGATTGGTTCGAGGGCGACTTCGACGTCGCGGAGCACTGGTTCGACCGGCGCGCTGATTTGGACGGACGCTATGCGCAGGCGCGCTGCTCGTGCGCCGGCTTCACGTCCCCGCCAGCGGTGGTCAACCACCGGAAATCCGAGGGACCGCCACAAATCCGTAAAGGATTTGTCACATAAGTGCCACACTCCTGCTCTACCAGCCGCCGCCGAACGAAAGGCAGCAGGTGCCCGTGATCGGCGGACGCCGCTGCAATGCTAGGCGCGCTGTCGCACAGGTCATGAGCCGGCGAACGCGGAGCGCGGGCGGTCAAGCGCCCGTTCCCAACGCTTCGCGGCACCAAGGGCTTTGGCCGTACCGGGGCGCGGACCGGACCGGATAGGGACGCGGAGGGCTGCGCAAATGAACGATTTCTCCAATTACGTGCTGGAACTGCTGCACTTCGCCGACCAGGAGGCGTCGACCGGGGCCATCGTCGATGCGCCCAACCTCTCGGGCGTGCTCAACGCGCTCATCGCCGAGGACCTCAACGGCGACCAGGTCGAGGACAACACGCTGGTCCTCTCGTCGGGCGATGCCTTCATCCCCGGTGTCTTTTTCGACGCGTCGGAGGCCGCTTTCGGCTCCGGCGGCATTGCCGATATCCAGATTCAGAACGAGCTTGGCGTCCAAGCGATCGCCCTCGGCAACCACGAGTTCGACCTCGGCAACGGGACCCTTGCCGGGCTGATCGACGGCAGCGCGGAGGGCACCATCCTCGGTGAGGACTTTACGGGCACCGACTTCCCCTACCTGTCCACCAATCTTGACTTCTCCACCGACGCCAATCTAGCGGTGCTCGAGGTCGCTGACGCGCAGGCGCCCCAGCCGAACGCGGTGACCTCGTCCACGGTCATCGATGTCAATGGTGAGCCGATCGGTGTCATTGGTGCGACGACGCCGACGCTCGGCTCGATCGCCAACCCGGAGGACGTCGGCATTGCGCCGACGCCGTTCGATGCAACACCGTCGGAGGCCGAGCTCGACGCGCTCGCCGCCGAGATCCAGGCCGGCGTCGATGCGCTTCTGTCGGCGAACCCGGACATCAACAAGGTCGTGCTGCTCGCGCACATGCAGCAGATCTCGATTGAGGAGGCGATCGCTACCCGCCTCTCGAACGTCGACGTCATTGTTGCCGGTGGCTCGAACACCCGGCTGTTCGACGAGAACGACCGGCCGCGCGACGGCGACAGCAACCAGGGTGAGTATCCCAAGGAGTTCACCGACGCCGACGGCAACCCGATCCTCGTGGTCAACACCGACGGCAGCTACAAGTACGTCGGCCGGCTCGTCATCGACTTCGACGAGAACGGAAACGTCATTCCCGGCAGCTACGACCCGGTCCTGTCCGGCGCGTTCGCGACCGATGACCAGGGCGTCGCCGAGCTCGATGCCGAGGGGCTGATCGATCCCGAGATCCAGGAGATCGTCGACCAGATCGAGACCGTCATCATTGAGCAGGAAAGCAACGTCTTCGGCGTTTCGAACGTGTTCCTCAACGGCAACCGTTCCGGTGTCGAGGATGACCCCACGGACCCGGACGGTGTCCGCACGCAGGAAACCAACCTCGGCAATCTGACGGCCGATGCCAATCTGGAGGTTGCGAACCAACTGGCGCAAGATCTCGGCGAGACCGATCCTGTGCTCGTCTCGATCAAGAACGGCGGGGGCATACGCGCGTCGATCGGCGAGACGGTCGTGCCGCCGGGTGGGTCCGAGGCGGTGCGGACGCCCAACCCGGCGCTGTTTGACAGCGAGGGCAACGAGATCAAGCCGGAAGGCGGTATCTCGCAGAACGACATCCAAACGACCCTCGCGTTCAACAATGCGCTGACGCTGCTCACGCTCACCCGCGAGGAGCTGGTGGCTGTGCTCGAGCACGGCGTCGGTGCCATTCCCGAGGTCTCCGGACGCTTTCCGCAGGTCGCTGGGGTCGAGTTCTCGTACGACCCGGCGCTGCCCGAGGGCGATCGCATCCAAGAAGCCGCCATCGTCGACGGTGATGGCGGCGTCATCGCCGAGTTGGTGAGCGGCGGCGAACTGGTCGGCGACCCGAGCGAGACGTTTCGGATTGTCACCTTGAACTTCCTCGCCGGCGGCGGAGACGACTACCCGTTCCCGCAGGGTCCCGAGGCGAATCGCGTCGACCTCGTGCAGGAGGGCGTGCAGACCGGCGACGCGACCTTCGCCGACGACGGCACCGAGCAGGACGCGCTCGCGGAGTATCTCGAAGACAATTTCCCCGACGCGGAGAACGCTTTCGACGAGGCGGAGACCGGGCGCGACGAGGACACGCGGATCGTCAACCTCGCCTTCGCCGATGGCGAGCCGCCGGCCGAGGAGCCCGAGATCGTGGCGCCGGTGCCGAGCGAGACGTTGTCCTTCACGATCGTGGCAGAACTGGTCGGTGAGGGCGGCTCTGGCGCGGCCGAAAGCAACGCCGTCGAGGACGGCGTCATCTATGTCACCAACGGCGAGCAGGACCGGATCGACGTCTTCCCGCTGGCGAACGGCGATGGCGCGGTCACCGACGGTGGCAACGGGCCGAATGGCGGTCCGACGTTTATCGATCTGTCCACGCTGCCGGACTACGACGGCGTGCAGTCGGTGGCGGTCAAGAACGGCGTGGTGGCAGCGGCCATCTCCCGCGCCCCGGCGCCGGCGACCGTGTTCGGCGAGGAGGTGAGCCTCGCTCAGCCTGGCTTCATCGCGTTCTACGACGCGGAAACCCTGGAGCTGCTGAGCACGATCGATGTCGGCAACCTGCCCGATCAGATCACCTTCGATCACACCGGCACGACGCTGCTGGTCGCTGGTGAGGGCGAGAAGAACGAGGACAGCGAGCACGACAACAACCCGCTGGGCACCGTCGGTCTCGTCGACGTAACCGATCCAACAGCACCGACGGTCGAGATCCTCGACTTCACGGCGTTCAACGGCCTTGAGGATCTGGCGCGCGAGCAGGGCATCCGCATCCTCGACGGGGTCAGCTTCGCCGAGGACGTAGAGCCCGAGTACATCGCGGTCGCGCACGATGAGATGACCGCGTTCGTTGGGCTGCAGGAGAACAACGCAATCGCGAAGGTCGATCTGACGACCGGCGAGATCGTTGATGTCTTCGGTCTCGGCACGTCTGATTTCAGCGAACAGAACGTCATCGACGTCAACGACAACGGCATCATCGAGCTCGGCAACTTCCCGAGCCTCGTCGGCCTGCGCATGCCCGACTCGATCGCCACCTTCGAGGTCGACGGCGTCAAGTACGTGGCGACCGCCAACGAAGGCGACAGCCGCGGGGCCGATGAGGACCGTGTCGGCGATCTCGTCGAGGACGAGCTGCTCGATCCGGACTTGGTCACGCAGCTCCAGGACGAGGGGCTGATCGACGACGACCCCGAGACCGACATCGGCATCGAGCGGCTCGAGGTTTCCACGGTCGACGGCGACACGGACGGCGACGGCGACATCGACGTGCTGCACACGTTCTCGTCGCGGTCGTTCTCGATCTTCGACCACGACGGCAACCTGGTCTTCGACTCGGGCGACGACTTCGAGCGTCTGATCGCCGAGATCGCGCCCGAGCGCTTCAACGACGACGACGGCACCGCTGACGAGAACCGCTCCGACGCGAAGGGGCCGGAGCCCGAGGCGATCGCGGTCGGCGAGGTCGACGGCGAGATCTACGCCTTCGTCGGCCTCGAGCGCGACAGCGGCATCGTCGTCTACAACGTGACGGACCCGGCCAATTCCGAGCTCGTCACCTACCTCCCGCCAGCGTTCGTCGACTCGACGCCAGAGGGCGAGGTGGCGCGACACGCGCCTGAGGTGATCTCGTTCGTCTCGGCCGATGACAGCACCACCGGCAACGCGCAGATCGTCGCCTCGTACGAGGTGTCCGGGACGACGATCGTCTACGACATCACCCCGGGCCCGAGTTTCGGCATCGGCACGATCCAGGGTGCCGGCCACACCTCGCCACTCCTCGGCGAGGAGGTGAGCGCGCGGGGCATCGTCACCGCGGTGGACAGCAACGGCTTCTATCTCCAGGACCCCGAAGGCGACGGCGACATCCGGACCTCGGATGCCATCTTCGTGTTCACCGGTGACGAACCGACGGTCGCGGTGGGCGACGATGTCGTGGTCGACGGCACGGTGTCCGAGTTCACGCCGGGCGGCGAGGACACGGGCAACCTCTCCACCACCCAGCTGAGCCAGATCACCGAGATCCAGGTGCTCGCGAGTGACCAGCCGCTGCCGGAAGCCGTGATCATCGGTGCGGACGGGCGCGTGGTTCCGTCCGAGAGCATCGACGACGACGCCTTCTTGAGCTTCGATCCGATCAGCGACGGCATCGACTTCTTTGAGAGCCTCGAATCGATGCGGGTGACGGGCCAAGATCTGGTCGCCGTCACCGGCACCAATCGCTTCGGCGAGATCTTCACGGTCGCCAATCAGGGCGCGGACGCGACCGGCCTCAGCGAGCGCGGCACCCTCAACATCTCGCCCGACGACTTCAATCCTGAGAAAATCCAGATCGACGAGGATTCGGGCGTCTTCGACTTCGACTTCCCGAGCGTCGACACGAGCGCGTT
>CAYUKE010000216.1:0-5967 GCA_964445185.1 uncultured Geminicoccaceae bacterium | reverse complement strand
GACCGACGCGCGGAAGCCGCCTTCCACCGGCTTGAAACCGTCCCTGAACCGTCCGGGCAGGAACCCGCGCCCAACGGGGGCGTAGGGCACGAAGCCTGTTCCGAGGTTGCGGCAGGTTGGTAGCACCTCGGCCTCCGCGCCGCGAGACCAGAGGGAGTATTCGGTTTGGACGGCGGTAACGGGATGCACCGCGTGCGCGCGCTTCAACGTCTTGGCGCTGACTTCGGAGAGACCGATCCTGTCGATCTTGCCTTCATCGACGAGGCGCGACAGGCCATCCATGGTTTCCTCGATGTCCCGCTCGGGGTCGACCCGATGCACGTAGTACAAGTCGATCCGCTCGACCCCCAGCCGCCGAAGGGACCCCTCGCAGGCGGCGCGAGCATAGTCCGGACTGTTGTCAATCCTCCTTCGATACTCTCCGGGTGCGCGCACGATCCCGAACTTCGTCGCGATTTTCACCCTTACCTTCGTCCGCGCGAGGAAGTTTCCGATCAGCTCTTCATTGTGATGCGGTCCGTACATGTCAGCCGTATCGAGGAAGTCGATCCCGAGCTCGATCGCCTCGTGCAGTACTCGCAGTGACGCGTCATCGGCGCGGGGGCCATAAAACTCGCTCATCCCCATGCAGCCCAGACCTATCGCCGAAACCTCGAAATCCGCCGCCAATGTTCGTCGCTTCATGACGCTCGTCCGCGTTGCTTGTCTGACGGAGAGGTGGCACTTCCCATCGGGAACAAGTAGCAGCTCGATTGGCAAGGAGGTTTCCGAAATCGAAAAGCGCCGGGACAACGCGTTGGTCTGGGACGACGTTCGGGCGTTCCTTGCCGTCGCACGCACCGGCACCCTGAGTGGAGCTGCGGAGAACGTCGTTCTCGGCATCGCCACAGTTTCGCGGCGCATCCATAGGCTGGAGCGCGCGCTCGGTGTTCCGCTGTTTACGCGCCAGCAGTCAGGATACCGTCTGACCGAGGACGGATCCGCCTTGATGGAACGGGCTGAGGAGATGGAGGCGGCGGCCCGGTCCCTCGGTAGCGGCATCAGGGATGAGGCGGCGTTGTCGGGTGTCGTCCGCCTCGCTACCGCGGAAAACCTCGCCACCGGCCTTGTTCTCCCGGCGCTCAGTGAGCTCAGAACGAGTTATCCGAACCTCACAGTCGAGCTCATTACAAACATCGCGACGATCAATATCCACCGACGTGACGCCGATCTCGCTCTGCGAATGGTCATGCCCGAACGCGGAAACGTCACAGTGCAGAGATTAGGGGTGTTGGGGTACGGTCTGTACTGCTGTTCCGACTATGCGGCAGCGCGTGGTCAGCGTGAAGATAGGGCGCGGTTCGATGCGGACGATTTCATCGGCTGGGGCGAGGGACAAGCGCATCTACCCGCGGCGCGTTGGGTCCAACGGGCGCTAAGGGGCCGCGCGCCCGCGCTCACGACTACGTCTCTCGGCGCGCAAGTGGTTGCTTGCGCGGAAGGGCTGGGTCTTGCTGTATTGCCCCACTTTCTCGCCAAACCACGCGGCCTCATCTGTCTCGACGCGGATCTCGGCTTGGACCAATCGATCTTTCTCGTGATACACGCCGACCTCGCTCAGTTACGTCGTATCCGAGCGACCGCCGATTTCCTTCGCGAACTGGTAGCGAGGCATCGCGATGCGCTCGGCGGCCGTTCTAATCTGACACATTAGCAGCAACTGGGACGCGAGGACGCGTCTGGTTCCGCTTCGCCCAATGACTGCGACGTGCCGACGGTGAAACGCTGTCGTTCTCCGGCGACTGCATCACCGGCACGCATCATCGCTCGGCCTGGTCAGAACCGCCCGCCGTCGCGGAGGCGCGCCAGCACGTTGGGCGGCAGGTCCCAGAACGGGCGGTCGATCTCGGCGAGGGCGCCGCAGCGGTCGAGGCCGATGTCGGCGAGCGCTCGGTCGTCGAGGGTGGCAAGCGCGCGCCGCTCCGCGGCCACGCGCTGCGCGGCGCACAGCCAGCGCCAGGCGACGAGGAACAGGGCAGGACGAGCGTCCCGAGGCTGGGCCTGGGGACGAACCGTGAGGGTGTTCATATGGGGCTCCGGGACTGAGCGGCGCGGTCAAACCGCCGCCGGTCGCGATCCCATCACCGGGCGCTTAAGAATGGGTTAACGGGCCGGCGGGAGCTCAGCCGCCGGCCAGGTCGAGCGCGAGGATGGCGGTGCTGACCGTGACGACGGCGAACGGCGTCGAGACGGCGACCGCGGTGGCGCACTCGGCTTCCGCGGTCTGGTAGCGCGCGGCGAACAGGTACGGGTTCACGCCGACCGGCACCGCCGCGAGCAGGACGGCGACCTGCAGCGCCAAGCTGTCGAGGCCGAGCGCGTGGGCGAGTACGAGGACCAGGAGTGGGTGGGCGATGCCCTTGAGGGCGACGATCGTCGCGACCAGCGGCAGGCCGGTGCGCACACCGAAGGAGCGGAGCGTGGCGCCGGTGGCGAACAGTGCGCAGGGAATAGCGGCGCTGCCGGCGAGCTCGGCGAAGGCGAGCCCCGTCGACGGCAGCGGCAGCTCCAGCCGGTTCCAGGCGAGACCCAGGACCAACGCCACGAGGATCGGGTTGCTGGCGGTGCCGCGGGCGATCTCGACGAGGATGCGCGTCGGGCCCGCGCCGGCGCCGCGGAAGCTCTCCACCAGGACAGTGGTTGCGGTGAAGAAGACCAGGCCGTGGAATGAGATGATTAGCATCAGCGGAAAGGTGGCCGCCGGGCCGAGCACGGTCAGGACCACGGGGATGCCGATCATCACACCATTGCCATAAGCGGCCGCGAAACCGATCAGGACCGCCTCGTCCGCGCGTCGACGAAACAGCCGTGCGGCCAGGAGCGCCCCGGCGAGGAAGATCAGGCCGGTGGCGCCGTAATAGGTGGCGAGCAAGGACGATGCACCGCCGCCGACCGCCGGCGTTGTCGCCACCTTGGCGAAGAGCAGCAGCGGGATGGCAAAGTAGAAGACGAAGCCCGAAAGGGCGCGAGCGCCCCGGGCATCGAAGATCGGCGTGAAGGTCGCGGCCCAGCCGGCGGCGATCAGCCCGAACACCGGCACGATGACGTCGACGACGGCGAGCACGGCCTCTCCGAAAGCAGGATGCTAGGCGGCAAGCGGGGCTCGTGCCAAGCTGCGGTTCTTGAAGCAAGACGGGAGCGCGCACATGCCCTATGCAGTCATCACCAAAGACAAGCCCGACAGCCTGGAGCTGCGCCTCTCGGTGCGCGAGCGCCATATCGCCTATCTGGAGGCCAACAAGCACCTGCTCCTCGCCGCCGGCGCCCAGCTCGACGACGACGGCACCGGGGCGCTGGGCAGCATTCTCATCGTCGACACCGACGAGCGCGCTGAGGCCGAGGCGCTGGTGGCCGGCGATCCGTTCTCGGAAGCCGGCCTGTTCGAGAGCGTGACTGTCGTCCGCTGGCGCAAGCTCTTCTTCGGCAAGCAGCGCGTCGCCTAACGCCGATCGAGCAGCGCGGCGAGCTCCAGGAGGTCGCCGGCGATCCAGGTCCACGGCTCTTCGTGCGCAAGATCGGTGCGCTGCGCGGGGCCATGCTCGAGAGGACGCGCGACGAACGCCGTCGCCAAGCCGAGCGCCCGCGCCGCCCGCAGGTCGCTGTTGTGCGCTGCCACCATGACGACCTCGTCGGGCTCGACAGCAAAGGCGCGCGCCGCATCGAGGTAGACGCTGGCGACCGGCTTGTAGGTCCGCGACCACTCGGCGCCGAGGATCTGATCCCAGGCGAGATCGGCGTGCCGGGCGACCTCAGCCATCAGCCGCACATTGCCGTTGGAGAGCGCGCAGCAGAACCCGTGCCGGCGCAGGGCGCGAAGACCGGCGGCCGAGTCGGGCCAGCCGTCGAGCCGATGCCAGGCGAGATTGAGCCTGTCCCGCGCGTCCACGGGCAGGGCTTCGAGTTTGAACTCGGCGATGACCGCGTCCAGGTTCTCGCGGTGGAGCGTGTCGAGCGGCACCCACGGGCGGGCGCCGCTGCGCACCGCTTCCATGGATGGCTGATAGCGCGCCCGCCACGCGTCGGCGAAGGCGGCGGCGTCGACCTCGAGGCCGTAGGGTGCGAGCAGATCCGGGATCTGTCGCGCGAGCGAGCCTCGCCAATCGACCACCGTGCCGAACACGTCGAAGGCCAGAAGCTTGATGGCGCGGCTCATCCGCCGGCCTCAGGCGGCGAGCGCCTGGCGCCAAGCGCCGAGCTTGGCGCCGTAGCTCGTGCGGGCATTGGCCGGGCTGGTGGATGGCAGACGGAGCTGCGCCGGCATGGTCGGGGCGACCGCTCGGCGGTCGACGTGCCGACGAAACAGGCGTTCGGCATTGCCGCCGTTGAAGAGGATGCGGCGGATCGCAGGGTGCGCTTCGAGAAAGCTCGGCAGATCATTGGCGACGGCCGTGTCGGGTTCGATCGCGGTGTCCAAGCTGCCCTCGCGCCGGCAGGCGTTGAGCACGTCCCAAACAGCCACGCCGGCGCTGGTCAGGCGGCGAACGCGCTCGGCGTAGGTCGCCTCAACCGCGAAGCTCAGAACCGTTGCCATGATTGGCCAGAACGCGTTGCGCGGGTGGGCGTAGTATTGGCCTGCTGCGAGGGAGCGTGTGCCCGGCATCGTGCCGAGGACGAGGGTATGGGCCTCCGGCGTTGCGAGCGGTGGAAAGCTCCGAACGAGGTGCGGGCTCACGTCTCGGTTTCGGCCCGCTCGCGCTTGACGCGGCGCAGGACCAGGGCGGCCATGACCATGCCCCAGCCGGCCATCAAAAGCTCGATGGCGACGAACAGGCCGAGAACCCACAGCGCGCTGCTCGGCAGGCCGGCAATGATCAAGACGCCGAGGAGGATGCCGACGACGCCGGAGAGCGCCAGGGCAACCCAGCCGCGGTCGGGGCGATGCTGGAGCGCGATGACGATCCGCCCGACGCCGGTGACGATGATGACGGTGCCGAGGACCAGCGTCAGGCTGACCAGGCCGACCAGCGGCTGCGCCAGCAACAGCGCCCCGGCGACGATGTAGAGCACGGCGCCGGCGACATGTGTCGCCGCCCCGCGCCAGCCCTGCACCCGAAACGCGTGGACAAACTGCAGCACGCCGCCCGCCAGCAGCAGGGCGGCGATGTAGACCACGGAGAGGACCGAGAGATAGCCGACCATCGCCAGCCCGGCGCCGCCGAGCAGGATGAAGAGGACGCCGAGGGCGAGGAACCAGCCCCAGTTGTCGGCGACGTGCGCCGCGCTCTCCGCCGGCGTCGGCACGAGCGTTGGGGCGGGGGACGTGTCCATGATTTCTCCGCACGCAGGCTATTGGCACGGAGCTTACCGTCCGTCGCGCGACTTGGCTGCCCCGCAATGCGTTCACGCGATCCAATTGCGCAGGCTCAGGACGTCCAAGGATCATGGTCGCCCATCAAGTCTGCCGGCAGGTTATTTACCCGCGCGGACGCGTGAAAACCCCCCGCCCACAACGTTTGCCAAAAAACGGTACCTATCGCCCTTTTCAAAAAACTATGACTTCTCGCACATCGCCCTCAGATCTATAACGTGCCTCCTCAAGCGGCTGCCAGCAGTCGACGACTATACTGCCGGCGCTCAAACAATTTAAGGCACTCCTTTCTTTGAAACTACAACTGCAAATTCGGGATTTTGCTCGATAAAATCTCCGCCTGCGACATCGCCACAAAGCTGTTCGACCCTAAAGCCGGCGTTCTCCAGTTCTTTATTCAGTTTTTCTAGGCTAAAATATTGAAGCCAGTTGTAGATTGTCTCCATTTTGTTTTTCTCTGTAAAGATGCTATACTTATCTAGGATGACGGCATCGCTGTCATATTTGAATGTGTTGACGAAGGCGTAATATTCCTCTGCATGCCAAAAGTGGTCGAGTTGATTTTTCTCACAGAGGCTCGCCTCTTCGCGGACAGCGTAGGCTGTCATCGAATAAACATC
>CAYUKE010000215.1:0-6000 GCA_964445185.1 uncultured Geminicoccaceae bacterium | reverse complement strand
GGTGATCGCCTGGCGGATCCACCACGTCGCGTAGGTCGAGAACTTGTAGCCGCGTCGATACTCGAATTTGTCGACGGCCTTCATCAGGCCGATATTGCCTTCTTGGATAAGATCCAAGAACTGCAGGCCCCGATTCGTGTACTTCTTGGCGATTGAGATGACGAGGCGCAAGTTGGCCTCGACCATCTCCTTCTTGGCCTGCCCGGCCTCGCGCTCACCGCGTTGGACGCGCGCAACGATGGAGCGGAACTCACCGACCTGGAGCCCGGTGCGCGAGGAGATAGCGGCGATCTGCCGGCGAAGCTCCTCGATCTCGTCGCCGTGCCGCTCGACGAACTCGGCCCAGCCGCGCTCGTTGAGCCGGCGCACACGCTCGGTCCAATCGGGATCCAGCTCGTGGCCTTTGTAGTGCCTGAGGAAGCTCTCGCGCGGGACGCGACAGCTTACGGCAAGCTGCATCAACTTGCCCTCGAGCCGGTTGAGGTCTTTCGACGTCGACTGGAGCTGCTCGACCAGCCCCTCGACACGCGCCGTGTTGAGGCTGACCTGCTGCATCAGCTCGACGACGTGGTGCTTCGTCTGCTCGTAGCGCTCGTCGAGTTCCGGTGCGACTGTCGCCTTGGCGGCGAACGTTTCGAGGCGCTGCTCCTGCAGGGCGCGGAGATCGCCATAAGTGCTGGCGATCGACTCGAAAGTCTCGAGGACGCTGTCGCGCACCCGCTCCTCAAGCGCGGAGAGCGAGAGGGTGTCGTCGTCGAGATCGTCGCCTTCCGCCCCGTCGCCTTCCGCCCCGTCGCCTTCGGCGCGTTCCGCACCGTCGCTGTCGCCTTCGGCATCACCGTCGGCTGCATCCGCCGCCGGCGCCCGCGTGTCAGCCTCTGGTTCCGCTGGTGAGGCTGCCGCGGTCGTCCCCGTCGCTGCCTGGGCGTCGTTGGCCGGCTGTGTCGGCGAGTTCTCGCCGATTGCCGGCACGGCGTCTTCTTCCCCGTCCAACTCACCCGATTCGTCAGCGGCCATCGCCTCGTCGCTCGGACCGCCGCCGTACGTTGCGTCAAGGTCGATGACCTCGCGCAGCAATGCTTCGCCAGACAGGATCCGGTCGCGCCAGCCGGTGATTGCCTGCATCGTTAGCGGGCTCTCGCAAAGCGCTTCCAACACCTCGTTGCGGCCGGCTTCGATCCGCTTGGCGATTTCGATCTCGCCCTCGCGCGAGAGCAGCTCGATCGTGCCCATCTCGCGCAGATACATGCGAACCGGGTCATCCGTCCGGCCGAGGTCAGCCTCGTCCAGGCCGCCGCCGCCTTCCTCCTCGTCGGTACTGCCCTCCGCACCATCCTCGCCTTGACGCAGAACGGTTACGCCGTTCGACTCGAGTAGCCCGATGAGGTCGTCGATCTGGTCCGGCGGGATTGTGTCGGGCAGTGCCGCGTTTAGCTGGTCGATGCTGACCGAGAGCCGCTTGCCGGTGTTGCCGAAGAGCTTCTTGAGCGCGGGCGCAAGTTCAAGCAACTCGTCGAGGCTATTGATCGGCTCCGGCTCAAGCACGTCCTGAGGCTTGCGCTTCACCGCGGCCTTAGCCACCGTCTCCGGCTTGGTCATCCACAACCCCCGTCAAAGCAACGTGCCTCGCTACCGCTCCATCGCGGACAGGCGAGCGAGCGCGCATTCAAATCACGCGGATGACCCGCGCATCGACCGCGCCGAGTTCAGCAGATCGTCGAGGCCTTCGGCGTAGCGGCCCATCCCAGCCTCGTCGTCGATGCACGCTTTCGCCCAGAGCTCAAGCTCTGCGTCGCGACAACGACGAAGCTCGAGCTGACGAAGCTGTGCTCGGTATCGTTCAACCTGCTCATCCCGCGAGCGAGAGGTCAAGCTACGCCATGACGAAACGCTGGCAAGCGCAGCGGCGACGTCGCCTAGCCCCGACGCGTTTAAGTGTGTCAAAACGGCATCGGTTTCAAGCGGTTCGTCGCCAGCGGCGAGATCGAGCAGGCATTCTTTGAGCTGTTCGTAGACGGCGGTGTCGAATCGCAGGTCGGCCAGCATCTCGACCTCGGTGAGCAGCATCGGCTCGAGGATGAGCGGCACCAACAGCTCCGCCGCGCGGATGCGCTCATCCGCGGCCAGCGACGCGCGCGGCGCCAGCGCGCCCGCCCGCTGCCAACGACGCGATGGGCGGTCGTCGCCCTCCAGGCGTCCCCGCAGCGCCCGCCCGTACTCTCGCCGGACGTCCCGGTCGCCGATCGATGCTACGGCCTCGCGCAGGCGGCGTCTGGCCAAGGCGCGCGCGTCCGGATCGACCGCAGCGGCTGCACCGAGCCAGCGCCAGAGGACGGCGACGAGCGGCTCGGCGGCGTCGCCGACCGCGGTCAAGGCGGTGGCGCCACCCTGGCGAACGAGACTGTCCGGATCTTCGCCCTGCGGCAGCGCCGCGAACCGCAGCGTCCGGCCGGCGCGGAGCCGCGGCAGGGCCGCCTCGGCCAGTCGCCCGGCCGCGCGGAGGCCCGCCTCGTCGCCGTCGAGACAAACGATCGGGCTCGGCTCGAGACGCCAGAGATGTTCCAGCTGTTCGCTGGCGACGGCCGTGCCAAGCGGGGCGACGGCGGCGATTCCATGCTCTGCGAGGGCGATCACGTCCATGTACCCCTCGACCACATAGAGCGGTCCACGGCCCGCGCGCCGGTCCAGCAAGTGCGCGCCGTAGAGCAGCTCGCGCTTGCGGAAGGTGGGGCCCTCGGGGCTGTTCAGATACTTGGCCGCGACGTCCGCCCGAAGCGCGCGACCGCCAAAGCCGACCAGCCGGCCCCCGCCGTCGCGAATCGGGAACATCAAGCGGTCACGGAAGCGGTCGCGGGGCTCGCGCCCGTCGTCGGGGACCACGACGAGGCCCGCGTCGACCAGGGCGTCGAAGCCGATGCTCTGCGCCTGAAGGGCGCGTGTCAGATCCGTGCGCCCGCCCCGGGCATAGCCCAGCTCGAAACGGGCGACACTGGCAGGTGTCAGGCCGCGCTGCTCGACGTAGGCGCGCGCTGCCTGCCCCTCCGCCCCCGCGAACGCGGCTCGAAAGAGGTTGTTCGCCGCTTCCAGGACGTCGGCGAGCGCCCGCACTTGCGCGCGCGCCGCATCGGGGCGATCCGCCCGCGGTGGCTCGAGGCCGGTGAGCTCGCCCGCGCGGGTAAGCGCCTGCTGGAAGTCGAGGCCTTCGATCGCGATCAGGAAGTCGATGGCGTTGCCGTGCGCCCCGCACCCGAAGCAGTGGTACGTGCCGCGCGATTCGGTGACGGTGAACGAAGGTGTCTTTTCCTGGTGGAACGGGCAGAGGCCCTTCCACAGCGGCCCGGCGCGCACCAGGCGCACGTGCCGTCTGATGATATCGACGATCGGCAGTCGCGCCTTGAAGTCGGCGAGGTCAACGCCCAACCGACGGCCTCACACGAGCCGCTCGCAGATCAGGCGCTTCGCCTCCCTGAAGTCGAGCCGGCCCCGGTAAGTTTCCTTGAGCTTAGCGACCACGCGGCCGGTATCGCGCAGGTCGTGCGCCGCCGTGTCGGAGATGGCCTTGTCAACCACCGCTACTGTCTGCGCGGCGTCGAGCGGCTGCGGGAGAAACGTCGAAATCACAGCGATTTCCCGCGCCTCGCGATCGGCCATCGAGAGTTGGCCACACCGCTCGCAACGCCCGATCTCGGCCCGCCGTTGGGCAACCATCTCGGCCAGCAGCCCGCGGATGTCGTCATCGCCAAGCGGATCCCGACCATTCTCTCGGAGGCTAAGATCGCGGTCGCGGATGGCCGTCAGGATCAAGCGCAACGTCGCTGCGGCGCATGGGTCATCGGCCTCGGCGCGGCGCAGGCTCTGTTGCAGCTGCTCGCGAAGCGTAGCCGCCATCGTCGGCTCCTTGTGGAGGGCGCACCCCGAGACAACACCGCTGTCAGCAGGTGGTCGTTGCTTGACGTGCTGTCAACGGCTCAGTACCTCTCCGCGCCGGTTCGCCTCCCGCCAGTACGGCACCACCATGACGTCGTCGACCGCCGCCACCGCCACGCTCGTCCTCAAGGACGGAAGCGTCTTTCACGGGCGCGCCCTAGGTCGGCGCGGGCGCACCGTCGGCGAGGTGGTCTTCAACACCGCGATGACCGGCTACCAGGAGGTGCTCACCGATCCCTCCTACGCGGGCCAGCTGGTCGCATTCACCTTTCCACACATCGGCAATGTCGGCGTCAACGAAGAGGACGCAGAGGCGACGACGCCCTGGGCCAAGGGCGCAGTGCTGCGCACCGATCCCACGCTCGCGTCGAGCTTTCGTGCAGTCGATGCGCTCGACGCTTGGCTCGATCGACAGGGTTTGGTTGCCATCGCTGGTATCGATACCCGCGCGCTCACCCGTCGGCTCCGGGACCAGGGGGCGCAGACCGCCGGCATCTTCGCCGACGACGACATTGAGGGCGCCGTCGCCGAACTCCGTGCGCTCGTCGCCGCAGCGCCCGACATGGAAGGCCAAGATCTCGCCGGCCTCGTCAGCTGCCGGCAACGGTACCATTGGGACGACGGGCTTTGGCGACTGGGCGAGGGCTTCAGCGCAGGCGCCGCGGACGGGCCGCACGTCGTCGCGGTCGACTATGGGGCGAAACGGAACATTCTCCGCCACCTGGCCGAGCGTGGCTTGCGGGTCACGGTCGTTCCGGCCACTGCCACGAGCGGCGACATCATGGCCCTCGGCCCCGACGGCATCTTCCTCTCTAACGGCCCGGGCGACCCGGCCGCAACCGGCGTCTACGCTGTCCCGGTGATTGCCGAGCTGCTTGCGGCCGGCAAGCCCCTGTTCGGGATCTGCCTGGGTCATCAGTTGTTGGGCCTGGCTCTCGGCGCGGCGACGGAGAAGATGCCTTTCGGCCATCACGGCGCGAACCATCCCGTGCAGGACCTCGCCACAGGCAAGGTTGAGATCACATCGCAGAACCATGGCTTCACCGTCGCGGCCGAGACCGTGCCTGCCGGCGTCGAGGTCTCGCACCGCTCGCTCTTCGACGGCACGGTCGAGGGGCTGGTGCTGCGCGACCGGCCGGTCTTCTCGGTGCAATACCATCCCGAAGCTTCGCCGGGGCCGCAGGATAGCGCCCATCTGTTCGATCGGTTCGAGGCGCTGCTGCGCGGACGGGACGGCTGAGATGCCGAAGCGCACCGACCTTCGCTCGATCCTCGTCATCGGCGCCGGGCCGATCGTCATTGGTCAGGCCTGCGAGTTCGACTATTCCGGGACGCAGGCGATCAAGGCGTTGCGCGACGAGGGTTACCGGGTCGTCCTGGTCAACTCCAACCCCGCGACGATCATGACCGCCCCGGAGATGGCCGACGCCACCTATGTCGAGCCGATCACGCCGGCAATCGTCGCCAGGATCATCGAGCAGGAGCGACCGGACGCCCTGCTGGCGACCATGGGCGGACAGACCGCACTCAACACCGCTCGCGCGCTCGCCGACGACGGCACGCTCGAGCGCTTCGGTGTCGAGCTGATCGGCGCCAACATCGAGGCCATCAACAAGGCTGAGGACCGCGATCTATTCCGCCGGGCGATGGCGCGGATCGGCCTCGAGATGCCCCAGAGCTTCATCGTCACCAACATGGCGGAGGCGCTCGCGGTTCGTGAGGAGGTCGGCCTGCCGGCGATCATCCGCCCCTCGTTCACGCTCGGCGGCACCGGCGGTGGCATCGCCTACAACAACGCCGAATTCGAGCGGATCGTGAATGGCGGCCTCGAGGCCTCGCCGATCCACCAGATCGCTGTCGAGGAATCGGTCATCGGCTGGAAGGAGTTCGAGATGGAGGTCGTCCGCGATCACGCGGACAACTGCATCATCGTCTGCTCCATCGAGAACGTCGATCCGATGGGTGTGCACACCGGCGACAGCGTCACCATTGCCCCGGCCCTGACGCTGACTGACCGCGAATACCAGTTGATGCGCAACGCCTCGATCGCCGTCCTGCGCGAGATCGGCGTCG
>CAYUKE010000214.1:0-6017 GCA_964445185.1 uncultured Geminicoccaceae bacterium | reverse complement strand
GACCTGGGGTCGGAACAGCTCCGGCATGTCGAGGCAGAGGCGTAGGCCGCGCAGCCCGAGGAACGGATTGCTCTCGCGGGCAACCGTGATCTCGGGCAGAGGCTTGTCGCCGCCGACATCCAGGGTCCGGATGATCACCGGCCGTCCGCCCATCCCGTCGACGAGGGCGCGGTAGACGAGATACTGCTCGTCCTCTTGCGGCAGCCGGCCGCGATGCAGGAAGAGAAACTCCGTCCGCCACAAACCGATGCCATCCGCCGCCGCCAAAATGCTTCGGTCGAGATTGTGCGGATCGTCGACATTGAGCAGGCAGCGCACGCGCTCGCCGCCGCGCGTGACTGCGGGCTGGCCAAGCAGGTCCGCCGCCCGGATCGAGGTGCGTTGGGCTTCAACGCAGCGCACCTCATACTCCGCGAGCGTCAGCGGCGTCGGCTGGGTGACCAGCATGCCGCGCTCGGCGTCGAGCACAGCTGCGTGCGCATTCGGAACGTCGCCGATGTCGACGACCATCGGCACGCCGCGCGCGCGTGCGAGCATGGCGACGTGGCTCTGTGAGCTGCCTTGCGTGAGCGCGATGCCGCCGAGCCGGCGCCAGTCGGTCGCGAGAAAGCGCGACGGCGTGAGGTCGTCGGCGACGACGATCGCGCCATCCGGCGGATGCAGTGTTGGCAACGGTTTGCGGTCACCAGACAGCAGGTCGAGCACACGTTGCTTGAGGTCTTCGAGATCGGCGCCGCGGGCTTTGAAGTACTCGTCATCGGCCGTTTCGAAGCCAGCGATCTGCGCGTCCAGGCAACGTTGCCATGCCAGGCTGGCGCCGGTGCCGGCTTCGATGTCGGCACGCGCTTCCTCGATCAGCGCCGGGTCGTCGAGCATCTCCGCCTGGAAGGCCAAGATCTCAGCGCCATCGTCGGCCGCCGAGGCGGCCAGCGCCTTGAGTGCGCTCGCCGCGGTCGCCATAGCAGCATCGAGACGATCCTGCTCCTCGGCGGGAGAGCCCCGTTCGGTTGCGGGGGCCGGCGGTGCGACCTCGCGACGCCAAAGCGGCCCGATCGCCAGGCCCGGCGAGGCAGCCCGACCTGGCAGGCGACGCTCAACCATGCTCGTCGAAGTTCCGTTCGACAAGATCGCGCAAGGCCTCGATGGCGTCGACGGCGGCGTCGCCTTCGGCCTCCAATTCGAGCCGGGTGCCCGACTTCAGCTTGAGGGCCATGACCTTGACGATGCTCTTCGCATCCACCCACGCGGCATCGGGCGCGCCGCGCAGCCGGATCGTCGCCGCGTAGGTCTTCGCGAGCTTCGTGAATTTCACCGCCGGCCGCGCATGCAAGCCGGTCGGGTGGTGGATCACAACCTCGCAGCGAGCGGCGGTCACGGGCTCAGCTCCTCGGCGGTGGCGCAGACCTCGTCGAGCGCGGCGCCGCCGGACGCTTCGGTCGCGGCGACGACGGCGCCTTCGACGACCGGCGCGTTGCAGATGCGAACCTTGGCCCCGTTCACTGCCTCGAGCATCTCAATTGCCATCTCCGCGTTCATCTCGGCGCCGCCGAGGTCGACCAGGACCGCGACCCCTGCCGGCGACCAGACCTGCTCGATCGCGCCCAGGATTTTCACCGGATCGGTGCCGAGGCCGCCCGCGGGGTCGCCCCCAGTGATCGCTCAGGGAACGTCGTCGCCGACCATCTGCCGGACCATGTCCGCCGCGCCCTTGGCGACGTCGGGCGAGTGCGAGACGATGACGATGCCGACGACGCTCAAGCGCTTCGCTCCCACACGTCGCAGACGGCATGGACCAGCAAACGCGTCGACGACGCGCCAGGATCGTAGTGGCCAATCGAGCGTTCGCCCAGAAACGACGCCCTTCCGCGAGTAGCCTGCATCGGCTTCGTGGCCTCCCAGGCCGCGTCGACCGCTGCCCGGAGCGTCGCGACGCGCTCGGTGAGCGGTGATCCCGCCGTCTGCCGCAAGGCATCAGCAACCGGCGCCAGAACATCGAGCATCGTCTTGCAGCCAACGTCGGACTTGCCGCGCTTCTTGACCAAGGCGGTCGCCTCGTCGAGCACTTGTTCCAGCGACGCGCCCGCCTTCACGGCCTTGCCTGCACCCATCAGGAGGCTTCCGTATAGCGGTCCGGAGGCGCCACCGACGGTGCTGACGAGCTTCATGCCAGCCTTGACCAGAGCGTCGCCGACGTCGGTCGCCAGCAGTTCCTCCCGTTGTGCGGCAACCGCCTCGAACCCGCGCTTCATGTTGATGCCATGGTCGCCGTCACCGATGGCTTGGTCGAGCGCCGTGAGTTCGTCGGCGTGGGCGACGATCGTGGCGACCGACGCGTCGATCAACGGGGCGATCAGATCACGGCTCACACTCTGTTCTCCCTCTCAAGCGGCGAGTCGGCGGTCGGTCGAGTCGAAGAACAGCACCGCCCGCGGATCGACGGCCACCCGCGCCGCGGTGCCAGGCTCGAGCCGACGCTCGCCCGAGACCAGCGCCCGGATCTCGACGCCGCCTGCATCCATGACGACGATCGTCTCGGCGCCCAGATGCTCGACAAACTTGATCGTCGTCTCGATGCCAGTGGCGCCGACGACGACGTCCTCGGGACGCACACCAAGCCGGACCGTCCCGGCCGGAAGCTCCCGCAGCGGCAACCGGTCGGCCGGCAGCAGATTGATCGGCGGCGAACCAAGACGTCGGGCCACCTCGACGCTCGCGGGCGCTGCGTAGACCTCGCGCGGGGTACCGACCTGCAGCAGCGCACCGGCGGCAAGCACCCCGATCCGGTCGGCAAGCGTCATGGCTTCGATCTGGTCGTGGGTGACGTAGAGAATGGTCGCGCCGAGGTCGTTCTGGATGCGCTTCAGCTCGACTCGAAGGCTCTCACGCAGCTTGGCGTCAAGCGAGGACAACGGCTCGTCCATCAAGAAGAGCTGCGGCTCGCGAACGAGCGCGCGACCGATGGCGACACGCTGCATCTCGCCGCCCGACAGCCGCGTCGCCCGGTTCTTCAGCTTGTCCTCGATCCGCAGCATCTCGGCGATGCTGTGCACCCGACGACGAATATCGGCCTCGTCGCGCCGGCGCAGGGGCGAGCGCAAGGGAAAGGCGAGGTTCTCGAAGACGGTGTAGTGCGGATAGAGCGAGTACTGCTGAAACACGAACGCGACGTCGCGGTCCGCCGGCGCCCAGCCGGTAACGTCGGTGCCGCCGATCATGACCGTGCCTGCATCGGGCCGTTCGACGCCCGCGACGACCCGCAGCGTCGTCGTCTTGCCGGCACCGGTCGGCCCAAGAAGCACGACGAACTCACCGTCGGCGACGCTGAGGTCGAGCCCGGCGAGCGCCCGCGTCGGGCCGAAGCGCTTCGCCACACCCTGGAGCCGCAGCTCAGCCATGGCCGGGCTGGAACAGGGCGCTGGCGACCGCGCGCTCGCTCGCGGGATCGAAGACGATGCCACGGTCCGGCGCGAACCCCAGGCCGACCGTTTCGCCGATGGCAAGCTTGGGGCCGGCGCCGATCCGCGCTCGCAACCGCCCGGCCTCGGTGTCGAGCGTCACCACCTGCCGAGCGCCCATGTACTCGACACCGTAGACGGCCCCGCGGAGCGCGAAGTCGTCGCCGAGCTGGACGTACTCGGGACGGATGCCCAAGACCGCGCGGCCACCACCAACGGCTTCGCGTAGCGCCGGCACCGCGGTTTCGATGCCGGCGACGCGGACGCGATCGGTGCCGGGCGCGAGAGTGCCCTCGCAGTCGACAAAGTTCATCGCCGGGCTGCCGATGAATGCCGCCACGAACATCGATCGCGGTCGGTGATAGATCTCCTGCGGGCTCGCCACCTGCAGGACCTCGCCCCGGTTCATCACCGCCACCCGGTCGGCCATCGCCATGGCCTCGATCTGATCGTGGGTCACGTAGACGGTCGTGGCCCCGATCCGGTCGTGGAGCGCGCGCAGCTCGGCACACATCAACTCGCGAAAGGCAGCATCGAGCGTGCCGAGCGGCTCGTCCATCAGGAAAGCCTTTGGGCGGCGCACGATGGCCCGACCGAGCGCAACACGCTGGCGGTCACCACCAGCGAGCCCGCCGACCGACCGATCGAGCAGATGGTCGATCCGCAGGAGCTGCGCGGTCTGCTCCACGCGGCTGCGGATTTCCGCGCCTGGAACCCCCTGGGCGCGCAGCGGAAACGCGATGTTCCCGCGGACCGTCATGTGCGGGTAGAGCGCAAAGAGCTGGAAGACGAAAGCGATGTCGCGGTCGCGAGCGCGCTTGAAGGTGACCTCGTCGCCGTCAAGACGGATCTCGCCGGACGTCGGCAGCTCCAGTCCAGCGATCATGCGCAGCGTTGTGGTCTTGCCGCAGCCAGATGGCCCCAACAGCACGAAGAACTGACCGTCCTCGATGTGCATGTCGGTATCGCGCACCGCGACGAAGTCGCCGAAGGCCTTCCGCACGTCGCGCAGTTCGATGTCGGCCACGCCGTCACTCCGGAAAGTGGCTGACGATGAGGAACATGACGGTGCCGGTGAGGATCACCGTGAACGACCACGAGAACAGCGCCAGCGCCCAAGGCTGCATGAGCATCAGCACGCCCAGCGCGATGAGGACGGTGGCGACCATCTCCATCGGGCCGCGGCGGAGCCAGCCTGGCCATCCGCCGCTCATTTGCGGACCGCACCGAAGGTGATGCCGCGGAGCAGGTGCCGACGCAGCAGGATCGTGAAGACGAGGACCGGGAGCAGGAAGAGCGTAGCCCCGGCCGCCACCGCCGGCCAGTCGAGGCCGCCTTCGCCGATGATGGTCGGAATGAAGGGTGGTGCCGTCTGCGCCGTGCCCGAGGTCAGGAGGAGCGCGAACGCGTACTCGTTCCAAGCAAAGATGAGGCAAAAGATGGCGGTCGCGGCGATGCCTGTCGTCGCCTGCGGCAGCACGACCTTGCGGAAGGCCTGCATCCGCGTATAGCCATCGATCATCGCCGCCTCTTCATACTCGCGGGGGATTTCATCCATGAATCCCTTCAACAGCCATACCGCAAGTGACAGATTAACCGCTGTGTAGAGCAAGATCATGCCGAGATGCGTGTCGGAAAGCCCAAGCTGTCGGTACATCAAGAAGATCGGGATCGCCACCGCGATCGGCGGCATCATTCGTGTCGATAAAATGAAGAAAAGCAGATCATCCTTCAGCGGGACGCGAAAGCGTGAGAATGCGTAAGCAGCGAGCGTGCCTAAAAAGACGGTGAGAAACGTCGAGCCAAAGCCGATGATCACTGAATTGAGGAAGCGCTCGCCAAACTTGGATGGCCCGGCGATGACCATGTTGCGCGAGCGAACGAGCGCGTCCCACCAGGTCTCGGGCGGCGGCAACGAGTCCATGTATTCCTGGGTTTGGCGGGTCCGGGTGGTAAAGAGATTGACGTAGCCCTCGAGGGTCGGCTCGAAGACGACCTTCGGCGGGTAGGAGATGGAGTCGGGCGGGGTCTTGAAGCTCGTCATGAAGATCCAGACGAGCGGCACCAGGGTCACCAGCGCGTAGACGATGACGATGGTGGCCGCGACCCGCCGCTCGCGGGCGCTGGGCGCGACGACCGAATGCGCGTCGGCGCTCATCGGTCCTTCACTCGGTTGAGCGCTTTCACATAGATGCTGGCGAGGCCGAAGACCGTGACGAAGAGGATGATCGCAAAGGCCGACGCGTAGCCGGTCCGCCACTTCTCGAAGGCCTCGCGCTTCAGGTTGATCGATGCGAGCTCGGTCACGGAGCCCGGCCCGCCGGACGTTAGCTCGACGACGAGGTCGAACATCTTGAAGTTCTCGATGCCGCGGAAGAGCACGGCGAGCATCAGGAACGGCAGCACCATCGGCACGGTAATCGACCAGAACTGACGCCAGGGCGATGCCCGGTCGACTTCCGCGGCCTCATAGAGCGACTCGGGTATGGAGCGCAGGCCCGCGAGGCAGATCAGCATCACGAAGGGCGTCCACATCCACGTGTCGACGATGACGATCGCCCA
>CAYUKE010000213.1:0-6037 GCA_964445185.1 uncultured Geminicoccaceae bacterium | reverse complement strand
AGCGGGCGAGCGTGTCGCTGCCGTGCGCGCAGCAGCTTTGCGCGATCTCGTTCTCATGGTGCGGAAAGACGAGGTCGAGGCCACCGCCGTGGATATCGAAGGGCACGCCGAGATACTGGGCGCTCATGACGGAGCATTCGAGGTGCCAGCCGGGCCTGCCGTAGCCGAAGGGGCTGTCCCAGCCAGGCTCCCCCGCCGCTGCCGGCTTCCAAAGGATGAAGTCGGCGGGATCACGCTTATAGGGCGCGACGTCGACGCGGGCGCCGGCCACCTGCTCGTCGCGATTGCGGCCCGAGAGGCGGCCGTAGGTCGGCATCGCCGGCACGTGGAAGAGGACGTGCCCTTCGGCCTCGTAGGCGACGTTCTGCCGGAGGAGCGTCTCGGCCAGCTGGATCATGCCGGCGACGTGCTCGGTCGCCCGCGGCTCCACATCGGGGTCAAGGCAGCCGAGCGCGGCCGCGTCGTTGTGCAACTGCTCGACGGTGCGTTCGGTCAGATGATCGATCGGTTCGCCGTTGGCCTTGGCCTGCTCGATGATCTTGTCATCGATATCGGTGATGTTGCGCACGTAGGTGACGTGGGTGAACCTGCGCCGCAGCAGCCGATAGAGCACGTCGAACACGACAAGCGGCCGGGCGTTGCCGATGTGGATCGGGCCGTAGACGGTGGGCCCACAGACGTACAGGCCGACGTGATTGGCTCGAATCGGGACGAACGGCTCTTTGGCTCGCGTCAACGTGTTGTAGAAGTTGAGGCCCTGGGTCACCGCAGACTCACCTAGTGGCGTCCGTTGGGAACGGGTCAGGCGGCCTCGCCGCGCAGGCGACGGCGCGTTCGTTCCGGACCCAAGAGCGCTACCAAATCGCTGAGCGGCGGTCCATCCGGGCGACCGGTGAGGGCGCGGCGCAACGGTAGGCGCAGACGCCGCCCTTTGCGCCCGGTCGCTGCCGTGACCTGCTGGAGCCAAGCCTCGACGTCTTCCGCACCGCGGAGAAGCTCAGCCGCGCGTGCAAGGTAGGCGCGGTCCTCGTCATCGATCGTAAAGGCCTGCGGCATTTCGAACGTCGTCCGCCATCGTTCGAACTCGGCGAGGCGTGCAATCCGCCCCCACGGTGCGTCGCCATGGCCCTGAAGGTTGCCGCGAACTGCCGTCCACAGCGCGGGCGCAGCCGGCGCGCAGCCGCGCGCCGCCAGCCGGCGGTTGGCCTCCGCCGCGTCGAGCGAGGCCACCCAGCGATCCTGCGCGCGAACCACCGCTTCGGCGTCGAAGACGGTCGGCGCGCGCCCGAATGCCGCAAGGTCGACACCAGTGGTCGGGGCGACGCTCGCGTCGAGGTCGTGCCCGGTGCCGATGCTCAGTAAGTACGCGCTGATCGGCTCAGGCTCGACGCCGTTGTCGCGCAAGGCCGCAAGCGACAAGGCGCTGTCGCGCTTGGAGAGCGGCGCACCCGTCGCGTCAACGACCAACGGGAGATGGGCGAACGCGGGTGCGGCTGCACCTACAGCGGCGAAGAGCTCGAGCTGAACCGCGGTGTTGGTGAGGTGATCGGCGCGGCGGATGACATGCGTGACGCCGAGGTCGACGTCGTCGACGACGGAGGCAAGAAGATACGTCGCGCGCCCGTCCTGGCGCACGAGCACCGGATCGTTCTGGTGGGCCAGCTCGATGCGCATCGGGCCATGAACGAGGTCGTTCCAGGCGCCGGCGATGTCGGCCAGGTGGAGCCGCACCGCGCCGTCGTCCCGATAGGCGCGCCCGCGCCTGAGCAGATCCGCCGCTGCCACCTCGTAGCGTGCGGCGCGCGGTGCCTGCCGCGCTTCCGCGTCTGGCGGGATCCCGAGCCAGTTCAGGTCGCTGCGGATGGCATCGACCGCGCCTGCCTCCTCGCGGCTCGGATCGGTATCGTCGATACGCAAGACGAAGCGTCCCTCAAGGCCGCGCGCGAAATGCGCATTGAGCAGCGCGGTGCGAGCGTTCCCCGGATGCAGGCGGCCGGTCGGGCTTGGCGCGAAGCGGACGACGACGCCGGTCACCGATGGATCAGCCCTTGGGTGCGAGCTGACGGAACGCGTTGGTGATCGGGTAGCGGCGGTCGCGGCCAAACGCTCGCTCCGTCACCTTCACGCCCGGCGGGGCCTGCCGGCGCTTGTACTCGGCGATGTCGAGCAGGTTGGCGACGCGGCGAACGGTGTCGGCATCGAAGCCCCGGTCGATGAGATCCCCGACGTGCTGATCCTCCTCGACGAGACCGTGCAGAATAGCGTCAAGGGTGGCGTAGGGCGGCAGAGAATCTTCGTCCTTCTGGTCGTGACGCAGCTCCGCGCTGGGCGGCTTTTGGATGATCGCCTCGGGGATGACGGGGCCTGCGGGACCGAGCGCGTCCATCGGCAGCATGCCGTTGCGCCAGCGCGCGAGCTCGAAGACCGCCGTCTTGTAGACGTCCTTAAGCACCGAGTAGCCGCCGCACATGTCGCCGTACAGTGTCGCGTAGCCGACCGACATCTCGGATTTGTTGCCCGTCGTGAGCACCATGGGGCCGAGCTTGTTTGAGACGGCCATGAGCAGCAGCCCGCGGACGCGAGATTGGACGTTCTCCTCGGTGATGTCCGCCGCACGGCCGTCGAACAGTGGCCGTAGCGTCGCGTCGAGGGCTTGCACCGCCGGCTCGATCGAGAGCGAGTCCAGCCGGCAACCAAGGGCCTGTGCACATGCCGCGGCGTCGGCGACGCTCGCCTCGGACGTGTAGCGCGACGGCAGCATGATGGTGTGGACCCGCTCGGCTCCCAGCGCGTCGACGGCAACCGCCGCGGAGAGCGCGCTGTCGATCCCACCGGAGAGGCCGATGACGACGCCTGGAAAACGATTCTTGTCGACGTAGTCGCGCAGGCCGAGGACGAGCGCGCGATAGATCCGCTCCAGGCGCTCGCCGGGCGGCTCGATCCGCGCACGGGCGCAGGCAAGCCTTCCACCAGCCTCGCTCCATTCGGTTACGAGCAGGTCCGAGGCGAAGCTCCGTGCCTGCGCCCGTAACGTTCGATCCGCGCCGAGGACAAAGGAGGCGCCGTCGAAGCACAGCTCGTCCTGGCCGCCGACCTGGTTGACATAGGCCAGCGGCAGCCCGGTCTCGGTGACCCGGGCGACCGCCTGTTGGAGGCGTACCTCGTCCTTCTCCGCGTCGAATGGCGAGCCGTTGATGACGACGAGAAGCTCCGCACCGCATTCGCCCAAGGCCTCGGCGACGTCCTCGACCCACATGTCCTCGCAGACCATCAAGCCCATCCGGACGAGACCGCCCGCACGTGTCGCCAACGGCACCGGTCCCGGGACCGGCCCCTGGTCGAAGACCCGGACCTCGTCGAAGACGCCATAGTTCGGCAGCGCGTGCTTCGCCCGCCAAGTGTCGACTCGCCCGTCGCTGAGGACAACGGCCGCGTTGTTCAGTCGGTCGTTCTCCGTCCACGGCGTGCCGACGACCATGGTCGGGCCACTCTCGGTGAGCTTGGCGAGGTCGTTCACCGCGTCACGGCAGGCGGCCGCGAACGCCCGTTTGCGGACCAGGTCCTCGGGCGGGTAGCCCGCTATCACCAGCTCCGGAAACACGACGAGATCAACGTCGGCTGCCTGCGCTTCAACGTAGCTCGCGGCAACGAGGTCGGCGTTCGCGCGCACGGCGCCGACCGTGGGGTTGACCTGGGCGAGCACGATCTTCAGCGGTTGGGCCAACGGGCGGACTCCCTTACCGACGCCGTCTGACTATAGGAACGAACTGGTGGCGAAGCGAGGTGCGTCCCGTTGGACCGGCTCTTGGCGATGCGGGTGTTTCAGAAGGTGGCCGATGTCGGCTCCTTTTCCGGCGCCGCTGACCAGATGGACCTGTCGAAGTCGGCCGTGTCCAAGCTGGTCCGCGCGCTGGAGGACCACCTCGGCGCCAAGCTCCTCAATCGAACGACGCGAAGGCTGAGCCTGACCGAGGCCGGAGAGCGCTATGTCGGCGAGGTCGCGCGGCTGTTGGTCGAGCTGGCCGAGGTCGAGGCCGAAGCGGCCAACCTGCAGGCCGAGCCGCGGGGACGGCTCAAGGTCAACGCGCCGATGTCGTTCGGTGTGCGGCACATCGCGCCCCTCCTGCCGGAGCTCATGCGCGCGCACCCGGCACTCGCCGTCGACCTCACCCTGAACGACCGCTTGGTCGACCTCCTCGACGAGGGCTTCGACGTTGCCGTGCGCATTGGTAACCTCGCGGATTCCAGCCTCATCGCCAGAAAGCTCGGCGCAGCCGAGCTGCTGCTCGTGGCGAGCCCTGCCTACCTCGCGAGCGCTTCGACCTTGGCCACAGCGCGCGACCTCGACCGGCACGCGTGCCTTGTCTACGCCTACGGGGGTCTGCGCGACGAATGGCGGTTGAGCGATGGCAACAGGTCGACGGATGTTCGCGTCTCGGGGCCGCTGCGCGCCAACAACGGCGATGCCCTGTTGGCGGCCGCCGAGCGTGGTCTGGGTGTGACGCTGCTGCCCGACTTCATCGTTGAGCCGTCCCTGGAGCGGGGTGCCGTCGTTCGCGTTCTGCCGGACCTGAGCGGTGGCACGCTCCCGATCCACGCCCTCTATCCGCCGACGCGCTTGCCGCTGGCCAAGCTCAGCGTGTTTGTCGAGCACGTCCGGCGTCACCTCGCCAGCCCGCGGAGATCCGTCGCTTGAGCAGCCAATCGGTGGTGGTCGTTGGCGCCGGTGCCGTCGGCCTGTGCACGGCCCTGGCGCTGTTGGAAGATGGTCATCAGGTCACGCTGGTCGATCGCGCTGAGCCTGGGAGCGAGACCTCGTCCGGCAATGCCGGCATTATCTCAGTCCAATCCGTGACGCCGATCAACAGCCCCAAGGTCCTGAAGGATCTTCCGCAGCTCTTGTTCGCGTCGAACTCGGTGCTGCGGCTCCGCTGGCGCGACCTGCCGTGGACCGCGCCGTGGCTGCTGGCCTTCGCGCGAAATTGCCTGCCTGCGGCTTCGGAGCGCTCGCGCCGGGGGCAGGCGGCGCTGGCGCGGGCCTCGGCTGATGCCTGGCGTGTGCTCTTGCAGCGCCATGGCGGCAACGAGCGCGTCACGTGGCCGGGCTGGCTCAAGCTCGCGGAGACCGATGCCGAGGCCGCGAGCGCGGCCGCCGAACGGCGTGTGCTGGAAGCGTTCGAGCATGAGGTCGACTGGCTCGACGGCGATGGTGTCGCCGACCTCGAACCGGGGCTGGCGCCGCGTTTCAAGGCGGGGTTGTGGCTCAAGGGGAATGGCCTCGTCGATCGCCCTGGGGCACTGCTGCAGCACTTTGCTGAGCGCTTCACGGCGGTCGGCGGTGTTCTGCGCCGCGACGAGGTCGGCGACGTTCGAGACGTCGGCGACGCAGTCGAGGTGGCCGGCGCCAGCGGGACGTTGCGCGCCGACGCGGCCGTGCTGGCGGCGGGCCCCTGGTCGGCGCGGCTGGGGCGCGGCCTCGGCTGCCGCCTGCGTCTCGTCGCCGAGCGTGGCTACCACCTGATGCTGCCGCAGACCACGATGCCGATCGGTCGCGCGTTGATCGCCGTGGGGCGCGGTTTCGTGCTTGCGCCGATGGGCGATAGCCTCCGGCTGACCCATGGTGCCGAGATCGCCCGCAACGACACCGCCCCCGACGAGCGGCGCATCCGGGCGACGCTGGGCGAGTTGCGTCGCTGGTTGCCGGACGCTTCCGTCGAGGTCGAATCAAGCTGGATGGGGCGGCGCCCGTCGACCGCAGACAGTCTGCCGATCATCGCCCGCGCGCCGGCATCGGCGCGGGTGATCCTCGCCTACGGTCACGGCCATCTCGGCCTGACGATGGGGCCGATCACGGGCCGCCTGGTCGCCGATCTGGTCGTTGGCCGGCCGCCGGCGCTGGATCTGAGCGCCTATGCCGCTGCGCGATGAGCGTCAAAAAAAGGGCTTGCGCCGGGACTGAGCGCGGACCTATAAGCCGGCCCTCTTCTGAAGGCGGGGACGTCTTTGCGGTTTGGCTGGCGTTTAGGCTTGCTGGCTG
>CAYUKE010000212.1:0-6114 GCA_964445185.1 uncultured Geminicoccaceae bacterium | reverse complement strand
GACGACCCGCGCGCGTGCCGCGCGGCGGTCCAGCCCGCGGTGGAAAACGAGCGGATCGCCGATCTGCCGCTCGATCGTCTGCAGCGGGTCGAGCGAGGTCATCGGCTCCTGGAAGATCATCGCCATCTTGGAGCCGCGAAAGCGGTTCAGAGCCGCCGTGTCGAGGCCCAGCAGCTCGGTGCCGCCGAAGCGCACGCTGCCGAAAGCCCGGCCATTGCTGGCGAGCAGTCCCATGACCGCCATCATGACCTGGCTCTTGCCGGACCCGCTCTCGCCGACGATCCCGATCGTCTCGCCCTTGCCGACTTCCATATCGATGCCGCGCACCGCGTGGACCTCGCCGTCCGGCGTCGCGAAGCGTACGTGGAGACCTTGGATCCGCAGCAGGGAGCCGGGCATTCAGCGATCCTTCGGGTCGAGCGCGTCCCGCAGACCGTCGCCGATGAAGTTCAGACAGAAGAGCGTGACGGCCAGGAAGATCGACGGATAGATCAAGAGCCAGGAGGCGCCCTGGATGTTCTTCGCTCCCTCACTGATCAGCACACCCCAGCTGGTCAGTGGCTCCTGCACGCCGAGACCGAGGAACGAGAGGAAGCTCTCGAGCAGGATCACCTTCGGCACCATCAAGGTCATGTAGACCACCACGGGGCCGAGCGTGTTGGGCACGACGTGGCGGCGGATGATCGCCGCCGTCGAAACCCCCATGGCCTGGGCCGCTTCGACATACTCGCGTCGCTTGATCGAGAGCGTTTGGCCGCGGACGATGCGCGCCATGTCGAGCCATTCGATCGCGCCGACCGCGATGAACATCAAGAAGAAGTTCCGTCCGAAGAACACGACCAGCATGATCACGAAGAACATGAAGGGCAGCGAGTAGAGGACGTCGACGACGCGCATCATGACCTCGTCGACGCGGCCGCCGAGATAGCCGGAGATCGCGCCGTAGGTGACACCGATGGTGAGCGCTACCAGCGTCGCCAGGATGCCGATCGTCAGCGAGACCCGGCCGCCCATCAGGATGCGGGTCAGCAGGTCGCGGCCGTTCTGATCTGTTCCCATCACGAAGCGGTGCTGGTCGATCGTGGCGCCGACGATCAGCCGCAGGCCGTCCGCCGATTGCGACAGAACCATCGCTTCGGTGAAGACGTCGCTGCGGTCGACGAGCCTTGTGATCCGCGGATCGATCGCGCGTTCGCCGACGAGCGTCGCCTCCAAGGCACCACCCTCGAGGGTCCACGCTTCGATCGTCACGCGGCCCCGGCGCAGCGCCGTCTCGAGCGCGGTCTCGATCTCCGCCTCGGTCGGCCGCGGGGTGATCGATGGTTCCACCTTGACGTAGGCTTGATAGACCTCGTCGTAGGGGTGAGGGCTGAGCCACGGGCCGGCAATGCAGGCGACGGCGATCAGGGTCAGCACGAAGAGGCTGGTCATCGCCGCCCGGTTGCGACGTAGGCGCAGCCACGCATCGCGCCAAAGGCTCTTGCCCGCGACCAGCTCCTCGGAGCGGACCAATACCGCGTCAGTCATAGCGGACCTTCGGGTCCAGCAGCGCGTAGAGCAGGTCGACGATGAGATTGAAGACCACGATGAAGAGCGCGATCGTCAGCACCGTGCCCATCACCAGGGTGTAGTCGCGATTAAGCGCGCCCTGGACGAAGTAGCGGCCGATGCCGGGAATGCCGAAGATCGTCTCAATCACCACCGAGCCTGTGAGGAGCGCGGCGGCGGCCGGCCCGAGATAGGAGACGACCGGGAGCAGCGCGCCGCGAAGCGCCCGCAGCGTCACCACGAAGGGCGGGAGGCCGTTGGCGCGGGCCGTTCGGATGTGGTCGGCGCGCAGCATCTCGATCATCGAGCCGCGGGTGAGCCGGCCGATCACCGCGACCTGGGGCAGGGCGAGGGTGAGGACCGGCAGGAGCTTGTTGACCAGCGCGCCCTCGCCCCAGCCGCCCGCCGGCAGCCAGCCGAGCCAGATGGCGAAGATCAGCGTCAGCACCGGCGCCATGACGAAGTTCGGAATGGTGATCCCGATCATGGCGACGCCCATCACGCCGACGTCGGCCGCCCGGTTCTGCCGCAACGCAGCAATCGTGCCCAACGTCGTGCCGAGGCCGATCGCCAGCAGCAAGGCGGCGCCGCCGAGCTGAATTGAGACCGGCAGGCCCTGCAACAGCAGCTCGTCGACGGTGAAGTCGCGATAGACGTAGGACGGGCCGAGATCGCCGGTGACCAAGCCGCCGAGGTAATTGAAGTACTGACGCCACAACGGCTGATCAAGTTGGTAGTACTCGAGCAGGTTGGCCATGATCTGCGGCGGTAGCGGCCGCTCGAGGTTGAAGGGGCCGCCCGGCGCGACGCGGATCAGGAAGAACGCGACCGTGACGATGACGAACAAGGTCGGCAGCGCGCCGAGGAGGCGGCGGAGAACATAGCGGAGCATCGGTGCGCCCGCAGGCGCGGCCGCCGATCGAAGCCGACCGGCGACCGCGGCCGCTCAGTTGACGATCGACATCCAGCGCGTGGCATGGACGTTCTGCAGGTTGTCTTCCCAGCCCTGCAGCTGCGGGCTCACCATGCTCATCGAGCCATAGTACATCAGCGGTATGAACGGCAGATCCTGCATGAACAGCTCCTCGGCCTGCTTGAGGATCGCCGCCCGCTCGTCGAGGTCGACGGTGTCCGCCGCCTGGTCCATCAGCGCGTCATAGTCCGGGTTGTTGTAGCGCGCGTAGTTGAAGCCCTGATTGTCGCTTTCAACCATGAACAGGAAGTTCTGCGGATCCGAGTAGTCGCCGATCCAGCCGGCCCGGGCGACGTCGAAGTCGCCGCGATCGCGCAGATGCGCGTAGAGCGACTTGGTGTGGGTGATGAAGAGCGTGGTCTCGACGCCGAGGGGCTTCCACATGTCGGCGATCGCAGTCGCGGTCTTCTGGTGGTTCTCGGAGGTATTGTAGCGGATCTCGACCTGGAGCGGATTGTCGGGCCCGTAGCCGGCCTCCTCGAGGAGCGCGAGCGCCTGCTCCTCGCGGTCGAACATCGGCAGGTCCTTGACGTCGGCGAAGGCCGGCTCGCCGTAGTTGCCGATGCCCGGCGGCACGAAGCTGTAGCCCGCGACCATGGCCTCGGCCCAGATCTCCTCAGCCAGGAACTCACGGTCGATCACCATCGACAGCGCCTGGCGGACGCGCACGTCGTCGAAGGGCGGCTTGGTCGTGTTCACGGCGTAGTAGTAGGTGCCGAGATACGGCGCGATCCGCAGCTGCTCGCCCAGCTCCTCGCGCATGAACGCCATCTGCTCGGTCGGCGCGTCGTTGTTCGAGTGCAGCTCGCCGGCCATGAAGCGGCGCAGCGCCGCCGAGCGATCCTCGGTCGGGTAGTAGTACACCTCGTCGATGGCGACGTTGGCGGCGTCGTGGAAGTTCTCGTTCTTGGCCGCCTTGATGTGCGCGTTCGGCACCCACTCGACCAGCGTGTAGGCGCCGTTCGACACCATGTTCTCGGGCCGGGTGAAGGCCATCCCGTGCGCCTCGACGCTCGGCGGATGCACGGGCAGGCTGGTTTGGTGGGTCAACAGCTCGATGAAGTAGGGCGTCGACTGCTCGAGCGTGATCTCGAGCGTCGTCGCGTCGACGGCGCGGACCCCGAGCGCGTCGCCCGTTGCCTCGCCGGTGTTGACCGCCTCGGCGCCGGCGAGCGGGTAGAGGATGTCGGCGTATTTCGCGCCCGTCGCCGGATCGAGGATGCGGCGATAGGAGAAGACGAAGTCGTCGGCCGTCACCGGATCGCCGTTCGACCAGAGGGCGTCGTCGCGGAGGCTGAAGGTGTAGACGAGGCCGTCGTCGGAGACGGTCCAGCTCTCGGCGACGCCCGGCTGCACCTCAGCGCTCGGGCCGTGCACGACGAGCCCCTCGTAGAGATCGCGGAGAATGTTCGATTCGTAGATCGTCGAGGTCAGGTGTTGGTCGAGTGTCTCCGGCTCGGCCGTGTTGCCGCGGTGATAGACCACCTGGGCCGAGGCCGTCGCCAGCGTGCCCGCGGCCAGGATGCCGGCCAGGAGCACGGTGCCGATCCGTCGAATCGCCATGCAGGGTCCTCCAGAGCTTGTGCTTGGCGCTGCGCGCCTTCGACCATGGAGCTTCGATCCAAGCCGCGGGCAGGTAAAGGCGACCGCGTGACCGCTCACCTAGACATTCGAACAGGGGAACCCGACATGCTCACCGCGTTCACAGCGCTGCTCTTGTGCCAACTCACAGGTGAGGCCGCGGTGCGTGCCCTCGGCCTGCCGCTGCCGGGCCCGGTCCTCGGCCTCGTTCTGCTCTTCACCGTGCTCCTGGTCCTCGGCCGCGTGCCGCCGGCGCTCGATGACGTGGGCGGCACGCTGTTGGGCCACCTGTCGCTACTGTTCGTGCCGGCCGGCGTCGGCGTCGTCGCCCATCTCGGGCGCTACCAGGGCGAGCCCTTGGCGCTCCTGCTCGCGCTGATCCCCGGCACGCTGCTCGCCATCCTGATCACCGGCTGGGTGATGCAGCGGCTCGCGCCCCGCGGCGAGACCTGAGCATGGACCCGCTCACCGACCTCTGGGTCTACCTCGAGACCAGCCCGCTGGCGGCGCTCACCCTGCCCCTCGCCGCCTATCTCCTGGGCGACGCCATCTATCGGCGCTGCGGCCGCTCGGCGCTGTTGAACCCGGTCCTCCTCGCCGTGCTGCTGATCGGCGGCCTGCTGCTCGCCTCGGGCTTCACCTACGAGCGCTACTTCGAGGGCGCGCAGTTCGTTCACTTCCTGCTCGGCCCGGCGACGGTCGCGCTCGCGATCCCGCTCTACAAGGAGCTGGCCAAGGTCCGCCGGGCGCTTCTGCCGCTCCTGGCCAGCATCGCCGTCGGCTCGCTCACCGCGGCGACGACGGCCGTGGGCCTCGCCTGGCTCGCCGGCGCGGGGCGCGAGACGCTCGCCTCGCTGGCACCCAAGTCGACGACGGCGCCGGTAGCGATGGCGGTGAGCGACGGGCTCGGCGGCCTGCCGTCCCTCACCGCCGCCGTCGTCATCCTCACCGGCATCGTCGGCGCCACGCTCGGCCCCTGGGTGCTCGACCGCTGCGGCGTGCGCCAGCACAGCGCCCGCGGCGTCGCGCTCGGCACCGCATCGCACGGCATCGGCACCGCCCGCGCGCTGCAGCAGAGCGACGTCGCCGGCGCTTTCGCCGGCATCGCGCTCGGCCTCAACGCGCTCGCCACCGCGCTCCTCCTGCCGCTCCTCTGGGCGCTGGTTCAAGGCGCGCTCTAGGTCGATCTGGCGGCCCCGGCTTCGCCCGCTACCGTTGAACCATTCATGGCGAGCGGGCGGCATTGATGGTGCGCGCGACCAACCTTCCGATCCGGCGCATCGCGGCGCAGCAGCGGCGCGACGACGAGATCCCGGCGGCGCGCGACGCGGTCAACGCGGCGGCGAACCTGGTCCGCGGTCTTGCCTTCACGTTCCTCTTGGTCGGCCTCTACATCCTCATCCTCGGCGGTCAGACGACGCACGAGCAGCTCTTGCGCTCGGCGCCGATCCAGCTGCCGCTCCTGGGCGTCGAGGTCGGCCTGGTCGGCGCCTACGTGCTGGCGCCGGCGCTGTTCGTCATCCTGCACGCCAACCTGCTGCTGCAATACGCCCTCCTGAACGAGCGCATCACCAGCTTCAACGCGGCGATCGCGCACCTCGGGCCGGGGGAGCGGGCCGCCGAATGCCGCCGGCTCGCGGCACTCCCGTTCGTCGCGCTCCGCGCGGCCGTGCAGCCTAGCGGCGTTTTGCGCGGCCTGCTGAGCCTCGTCGTCTGGATCAACTTCGTCGTCGCGCCGGCGGTCGTCCTGCTGTGGTGCCAGATCCGCTTCCTGCCCTACCAGGACCCGCTCGTGACGCCGTTACACCAGCTCCTGCTGGTGGCCGACATCGTCCTCATCTGGCGGCTGTTCCCCCGTCTCGCGCCGGAGCCGGGTCCCGACAGTGCCCAGGGTGCGCGCCTGCGCCGCGACGCCAAGCTTGCGATCCACGGCACCGCCCTTGTGCTCGCTTTCCTCGTCGCCGTGCCCCGACCCCTGGGCTGGATTTTGGTCGGCGAGAACGGCGATGTCG
>CAYUKE010000211.1:0-6177 GCA_964445185.1 uncultured Geminicoccaceae bacterium | reverse complement strand
GAGGGTGCCACGAGCGTCGCGGGAGGGCGCGGTGTCCGTCTGAAGTCCTCTGTGCCCAAATCCTGAGACCCCAACTCGTCAAGGCGACCGCCGCCTACGTGGCAACCACCCCGTCCCGAGGTGCCGCTGCAAATGAAGGAAACGACGGCCAGAGCGGCCGATGAACCGCGCTTCGTTGCGCTCTACACGCCGAAGCTCGTGACCGTCCTGCGCGAGGGCTACGACCTACATCACTTAAAATCCGACGCCTTGGCCGGACTGACCGTCGCCATCGTGGCGCTGCCGCTGTCCATGGCTATCGCCATCGCCTCGGGCGCGACACCGGCGCAGGGACTCTACACTGCCATCGTGGGTGGTTTCCTAGTCTCTTTTCTCGGGGGCTCGCGCTTCCAGATCGGTGGGCCCGCGGGCGCATTTATCGTTCTCGTAGCCGCCACGGTGGCCCAGCACGGCATGGATGGCCTCATCCTCGCAACCTTTCTCTCAGGGCTCATGCTGGCGGCGGCAGGGTTCATGCAGCTCGGTACGTTCATCAAGTTCATTCCGTTTCCGGTCACGGTGGGCTTCACGGCCGGGATCGCCGTCATCATCTTCACAAGCCAAATCAGAGATGTTTTCGGCCTGTCGCTCGCGCACGAACCAGGGCCACTGATGGAAAAAGCCTTCGTACTATGGGAAGCGCGCGCGACCCTTACGCCCGCCGCCCTTGCTGTGTCGTTTGGCACGGTGGCCGTCATCCTCGGGCTACGCCGATGGCGACCGCACTGGCCGGGCATGCTGATCGCCCTGGGTCTTGCCGCCATGGCGACGGTACTCCTTCAGTTGTCGGTCGAGACCGTCGGCACCAGTTTCGGGGGTATCCCGTCCACGCTGCCGCTTCCCAGCCTGCCTTCACTATCGCCTGAGAAAATCACGGCAGTCCTGCCAGCGGCGTTCTCCTTCGCCTTGCTTGGCGCGATCGAGTCACTGTTGTCGGCGGTCGTCGCCGATGGCATGACCGGTCGCAGGCATCGATCGAACTGCGAGTTGGTGGCGCAGGGTTTCGCCAATGCAGGCTCGGCACTCTTTGGCGGGTTCTGCGTCACGGGCACCATCGCGCGTACCGCGACCAACGTCCGCTCAGGCGCACACGGCCCTATCGCCGGCATGCTGCATGCGGTCTTTCTGCTTCTGTTCATTGTCGTAGCCGCGCCGCTCGCGGCCTACATCCCGTTGGCGGCGTTGGCCGGCGTGCTGGTGGTCGTGGCCTGGAACATGATCGAGACGCCGGCTGTCGCCATCCTGCTGCGCTCGGGCTGGGGTGACGCGACGGTACTCGGCGCGACGTTCTTCTTGACTATCTTCCGCGACTTGACCGAAGCAATCGTCGTTGGCTTCGCCCTCGGATCCGTGCTCTTCATTCATCGTATGAGCCGAGCAACTGCGGTCGCGACGGATACCCCGTTCGTGGGACGAGACGAGGCCGACTACGTCCACCCGCGCGGTTCGTATAACGAGGACGCGACCGCGAGCACGGATGTTGTCGTCTACCGCATTACTGGCGCGCTCTTTTTCGGAGCGACCGCTTCCATTGGCTCGGTTCTCGACCGTATCCATGACAGCCACGAGGCGCTCATCGTCGACTTCTCCGGCGTGCCCTTCCTTGATTCGACGGGCGCGAACATGCTTGAGGGGCTGGCGCACAAGGCTCACAACCGCGGGGTGACGCTCTGGCTCACGGGTGCCAGCCGCGACATAAGGAGGGTCTTCCTCAATCACGGCCTGAAGAAGCCCCTGGTATGTTATGCGCCGTCCGTCGAGCACGCCATGTCGGCCGTTCGGAGCAAAGGACATCGCGACACGGCTGCCTCCCGGTGACCCTCCCGTCGCCTTCGTCGAGCGTGGATAGGAGGGGCGGGTAAACGCCAGCTATCTGACATCGCGATTTCGTGAATGTCTGAAAGGCCACCCAAACAATCCATGGGCACGAACCCAGCCCAAGTCCGCTCCACGTCCATAGCGCCAGTGCCGAGGCGGAGGCGCTTGGCCCGCTTCGGGCCGATCTGGACCTTAAGCCTCGGCGACCTTCCGGGCCTCGGGGTCAGCCCTGCATCGAGGTCCTCAACCCTTGGTAATCGCGCCAAAACGGTTCCCTTTTGGCAGGCGTTTTGGCCCGGGTTTTCGGCCCTTCCGGCTCGGACACCCGACCTATCGCCCGGCATGGCGCATGACCGCAAGAGGCCGGGGAGAGCCGAAAACAGGACCGCCCTCCTGGTCGCTCGCGCACGACCAACGCCCAGCTTGAGCGCGGAACCTGGGCGCCGGTCGGCTCGGTCAAGGGCGACGCCGGTGCGGCCCGCTCAGGCGGCTCGCAGCCCCGAAACGAAGTCCGCCACCTTGCGTTCGAGATCGCTCGCATGGCCTTGGAGTGAGATCGCCGCGCGCTGCAGCACTTCGGCAGCCTTGTTGCTGTCGTTGGCGACGGATGCGACGTCCCCGATGATCTGGGAAACCTCCGTATTGCCGGCGGCCGCGTGCTGAGCGTTGCGCGCGATCTCCTGTGTCGCCGCGTCCTGTTCCTCCATTGCGGCGGCGATGCTCGTCGCGATCTCGTGCATGTCGGTCACCACGATGCCGACGGCATTGATGTCGCCGGCGGTGGTCTCGCTGGCGGTCTGCAGGGCTTCGATCTGGTTGCCGATCTCGTCGGTTGCCTTCCGGGTTTGCTCGGCCAGCGCCTTGACCTCCTGCGCCACCACCGCGAACCCGCGACCGGCTTCGCCCGCCCGTGCCGCCTCGATCGTCGCGTTCAGGGCCAGAAGGTTGGTCTGATCGGCGATTGCCGAGATCAGCTCCACGACGCTACCGATCTCGGTGGCGCTCTTGACCAGGTCTTGCATCGTCTCGCGGACACGCGCGGTCGCCGTCTCGGCCTCGCTGGCGATCTTTTGCGACTTGGCGATCTGCCCGCCGATCTCGCGCACGGAAGCCGCCATCTCCTCACTGGCCGTCGCCACGGTTTGGACGCTGGAGGCTGACTGATCGGCCGTGGCGGCAACGCTCCGGGCCCGATCGGTCGTCGTCGCCGCGGCATCCTGAACGTTCGTGCTCGCGAACGCGACTTCCTGGGCGGCGGCGCCGACGGTCTCGATCGTGCCGCCGACACTGCTCTCGAACTCTCGAGCCAGGCGGTCGGTCAGCGCTCTGCGGTCGATGGCCGCCTCGCGGAAGACCACGAGCGCGCGCGCCATCTCACCGACCTCGTCCCGGCGCGTCGTTGCGGGGATCTCGGCTTCAACGTCGCCCGCTGCGAGACCGTTCATGCGCGCCGTGACGGCTCGGATCGGGCGCGTGACGCGGCCGAGCAGCACGACCAGCAACGTGCAGAGGACGGCCAGCACGATCAGCCCACCGAGCGCTATGCCGGCAAGCTCTTGGCGGGCTGCGGCATCGGCTCGCTCGCGCGAGAAGGCGATGACGAGGGTGCCAACGAGCTCCTGGTCGTCACCCTGCAGAAGCGGCTGCGCGATGGCGATGCCGGCTGCCGTCTGGCCTTCGGCCAAGCTCTCGGCGCCCGCCACGACGGTCGCGTCGACGAGCGCTTCGATGGCCGGGTCCATGGTGGTCGGGGTGCGCGCGAAGAGCTGGCCGCCGGTGACCACGGCACCGTAGGCAAAGTCAGGGTCCACCTCGAGCCCGCGCAGTGCTCGAGCCGCGGCGTCCTCGTCGAAATCCCAGACGGCGGCAGTCGCCGTCGGTGCGACGATGTTGGCGGTCAACGCTGCCTTCTCACGCAGCGCGTCGCCGGTCCGCGCAACCTCGACGGAAGCCGCAACGGCGCCGACCAGCGCAACGATGACGGCAATGGCGACGGCCACGGGCAAGGTCGCCGCCCGCGTAATGCTCGGCTTGCCAAACTGCGGCAACATCCAACTATCCTTTCATCTATGAGGGCGAGCAACGCGGGCGCGCTCGTGCACGACCGATCCCAAGGCCATCCAGAACGCTGATCGACCATTCCCAAGCCCGCTTTTGCGGCGCGGCGTTCGCGAAGCCGCGTCGATGCCACAGCACGAGCGCCTGGGCGAAAGTCGCAACCACGAGCACCCATCGAGGCCTCGACAGGGTCGGCGAATTCGGCGATCACGGCAATATCAACTTAAGCGCGAATATGAGTTTCTGTTTTCGCGCTTTCGGCAAAGATTGCCAAGGAGATCGAGCTATGTGGCGCAATCTTCTCGCTGCGGTGGCCGTGGGGTGCTTCGCACTCGGCAGCGCGCAAGCAGAGACCATTCGTGCGGTGACCGCCGAAACGCTCTCGCCCTTCACCCGCGCGCCGAACGACGAGCTTCCTGGCTTCAACGTCGAGCTTATGCAAGCGATGGCGGCGCAGGCAGGCCTGCAACTCGAGCTCGAGTACCTGCCGTGGAAGCGGGCCCAGGCCGAGGCCTTGGCGCAACCCGATCTGCTGCTGTTCGGCGCGACGCGGAACGCGGCGCGCGAGAACAAGTACTCTTGGGTCGTCAAGCTCTTGGACGTCGAGCGCGTGTTCGTGACGACCGGCGCGCCCGTCAACAGCTTCGCGGAAGCGGAAACCCTCGGCGCGATCGGCGCGCGTTCCGTCTACGCCAAGGAGCTCGACGAGATGGGCTGGGGCAACGTCGAGATGGCGAGCACGGATCAGGCCAACCTGCGCAAGTTGCAGGCAGGCCGTGTCGATGCCATCTACGGTCTCGCGCGTCGTTCGATGTTCGAGTGGCAGCAACTTGGCTACCCGGCGAGCGACCTGACCGTCGGCGGCACCGTCAAGACCTCTGAAATCTGGCTCGCCGCCCACCCGGACTACCCGAAAGCGACGGCCGAAAAGCTCGCCGCTGCGCTCGCCGCCGTTCAAGCGAACGGAACTTATGACGCCCTGTACGACAAGTACTTCGCCGGACTGAACTCCGACTGAGCCGTTTTAGCACGAGCCAGCGTTCTCGGATCAGTCAGCCGGCCCGTGATGCGGGCCGGCTGTCGCGTTCGTCGTCGAGCAAGCGCCTCACAATGAGGCAAAATCAGAACGCACTGCAATCAAGTCATCCAGCGCTTCCGGCGGAACGAACGTTGCGTTTCGGTTTCACGAAGAAGCGGTGCTGATCCGCTGCTTCCGCTTCGGGCCGATCTGGCTCGAGCTGGCGGGGCACGACGACCATTCCTTCTCGCCGATGGCAGGGATCGCCGAGGCGGCAGCATTAGAACGCGTCGCTGCGCTAGGTGAGGCGCGCCCTTTGCACCAGTAGGATGCCGACGGCGACGATGGAGACACCAACGAGGTCGGCGAGGCCCAGCGGTTCGCCGAGCACGGCCCAGGCGACGGCGACGCCGAAGGCGGGATTCAGGAAATGGAAGGCGCTGGCGCGTGGCGCGCCGATCCTGCGGATGAGCGCGAACCAGACCAGCGTGGCGGCGATGCCGGGAATGAAGGTCATGTAGAGGAACGCGAGGACGAGGGGGGCCGTCACGGTGACCCCGGCGCCGTGCTCCAGCACCAGCGCGAACGGCGCCAGCGTCAGCGCGCCGACCACCATCTGCAGGCCGACGACCATCCACAGCCCGCTGCCGAGGCTCGAATGCCGGACGACGAGCGTCGCCGTCGCCAGCGCCGTCACCCCGACGAGGCACAAGCCAAGCCCGATGCCGTCGAGATCGCCGCCGAGGCGGTCGGCGACGATGACGGCAACCCCGCCGATGCCGAGCGTGAGCCCGACGACGGCCAGCGGTCCCAGCCGCTCCTTGAGGAAGACCGGTCCGGCGGCGGCGACCAGAAGCGGCATCGAGCTCGCGATGATCGCCGCGAGCCCGGCCGGAACCTTGGTCATCGCGACGAAGAACAGCCCCAGATAGAGGCTGTTCTGGCAGACCCCGAGCAATATCAGGCGCCGCCAATGGGCCGCTTCCACGGGCCAGCGCTGGCCGATCAGCCGGGCGATGGCGATGGCGATCAGGCCGGCGAAGAGAAAGCGCACCGCCAACAGCGACAGCGGCGGCGCGTAGGCCAGCGCGATCTTCGCCGCGGTGAAGGCGGAACTCCACATGAACGCGAAGGCGACGCCCATGAGGATGGCGGTCAGATCGAAGCTGGCTGGTGCCCGGGGCGAGATTCGAACTCGCACGCCGTTGCCGGCGGTGGATTTTGAGTCCACTGCGTCTACCGTT
>CAYUKE010000210.1:0-6193 GCA_964445185.1 uncultured Geminicoccaceae bacterium | reverse complement strand
ATCTCCACTGAGGCCACGTTGGCGTAGTAGCTGCGGAAGAACGGCTGTCCTTCATCTCGCAGGGCCTCGAAGCTGAAGACGACGTCGTCAGCGGTAACCGGGACCCCGTCGTGCCAACGGGCCTCTGGTCTGAGGTTGAACGCGACCCAGGTGCGGTCCTCGGGCATCTCGATGCTCTCCGCCAAGAGCCCGTACTCCGAGAACGGCTCGTCCGCACTCTGCACCGTCAGCGTGTCAAAGATGAGGCCAACCCCGGCGGCAGCCGTCCCTCGCAAGATAAAGGGGTTCAAACTATCGAACGTGCCGATCGCCGAAAGACGGATCTCGCCGCCGACAGGCGCCGCCGGATCGGCGTAGTCGAAGTGCTCGAAATCGGGCCCGTACTTCAGCTCGCCGTACATTGACGCACCGTGCCGTGGGTCAGCGAGGGCCGGTGCGGCGCTCACGGCAAGGAATGCAAGGCCCACGAGGCTCCGTCGGAGCATCATCGATGGCTCTCCTTCGAGTATCGTCGAGAATGGCGCTGTCGACGCCAGAGTGAAACGTTGCACGCCTGAATGAAACCTCAACCGGCGAGCAGCGCGAGCACGTCCGCGTGCAGGCCCGGGTCGGCTGCGGCAACGACGCGCCCGTCGCTGTCGAGATGCAACGGTTCGCCGCGCCAGTCGGAAACGATCGCGCCCGCTCCTTCGAGGATGGGCGCGAGCGCCGCGAGGTCGTACGCCTTCAGACCCGCCTCGACAACCAAATCGACCGTGCCGAGCGCCAAGAGCCCGTAGGCGTAAGCGTCGCCGCCCCATGTCACGTAGGCGACGCGTTCACTCAGTCGATCGAACGCGCCTCGCTCGGCGTCCGCGGCGAACTGCTCCGGCGCCGTGCTCGAGAGGATGGCAGCATGCAGCGGCCGCGCCCGCTGCGCTCGCAGCGGTCGGCCGTTGAAGTTTGCCGTGCCGTCCACACCCAGCCACCGCTCGCGCAGGTAGGGCTGGTCGATGACGCCGAGGACCGGGCGACCATCAACCGCGAGTGCGATCAGCGTCGTGAACGTCGGCTTGCCGGCAGCAAAGGCCTTGGTCCCGTCGATCGGGTCGAAGACCCAGACGCGATCGCTCCGGCCCGCCACCGGCGCGAACTCCTCGCCGAGGATCCCATCCTCGGGTCGCTCGCGGGCGATCAGGTCACGCAGAGCCGTCTCCGCGGCGCGATCGGCCACGGTCACCGGCGAGGCGTCAGCCTTGACGTCGAGCCGGTCGAGCCGCCGAAAGTGCGGAAGGATGGCGGCACCGGCTGCGTCAGCCAGGCAATGGGCGAGCCGAACGTCGTCCTGCTCGAGCACCGGCCGGCGCCGCTCAACCGCCCGCCGCGGCCTCGGTCTCGTCCTCGCCCGCTTCGGCGTCCGCGGCTTCCTCCGCCGGCGTCTCGGGCTCGACGTTGGCGTCGCCGTCGGTTGCGCCGGCGGCCTCGTCCTCTGGCACAGCTGCAGCCTCGGCTTCCGGCAGCGGCGCCGGGTCGCTAGAGAGCGAGCGCAAATAGGCAACCATGGCAGCGCGGTCCTCGGGATCGCGAATGCCGGCATAGCTCATGCTCGTGCCGGGCGCCCACTCCTGCGGCCGCTCGAGAAAGGCGAACATGTTCTCGTACGTCCAGGGACCGTCCATGGCCGAAAGAGCGTCAGAGTAATTGAAGCCCTCGTGCGAGGCGATGTCGCGGCCGATCACATCCCACAGATTGGGACCGACGCGATTGGCGCCGCCTTCCTCCGGCGTATGACAAGCGGCGCAGGCCCTGAAGCCGCCCTCGCCGTCAGCCGGGTCGGCGGCCGCCAGCAGCACAGGCAGAGGCACCGCCTCCTCCTCTGGGGCCGCGTCGGCGACATCCGTGTCGTCACCGGTGCTGATCGGGAACGCGTTCTCGGCGATCGTCCCGGGTCGGTAGAGGAGTTCCGAAAGCACCACGGCGCCCATGAAGACCACGCCCGCCGTGAGGACGGCGCCGATGACCTTGTTTGCTTCGAGCGATCCTGCCATTGGTTCCCATCCGCTGTTGCGGGCGTCGAGCACCGCGGCCATGCCTTCCCGCTCCGACCGCGGGTCGTTTGCGGACGGGTCGAGCAGGTGTCAAGGCGGGAACTCGTACCGCAACGCCGACACGCCTACGCCAGAGACGTTGGTCAAGAAGCCGCATGCCCGTTCCGCCGACCGTGCTCATCGTCATTCCCTCAAGGCTCGCGAGCACCCGTTTGCCGAGGAAGCCGCTCCTGGAGATCGCCGGCGCGCCCATGGTGCTGCACGTCGTCCAACGTGCGCTCGATGCGCAGATCGGGCCCGTCGTCGTCGCCGCTGCGGACCCGGAGATCGCCTTCGTCGTAGAGAATGCAGGCGCGCACGCGGTCCTCACCGACCCGATCTTGCCGTCGGGCAGCGACCGCGTGCTCGCCGCACTCGAGGAACTTGATCCGGGCCGTGCAATCGACGTCGTCCTGAACCTGCAGGGCGACATGCCGGAGATCGATCCGGCGATGCTTGCCCTGGCCCTGGCACCGGTCGTCGAGGACGGGTTCGACATCGGCACGCTCGTGTGTGCGACCGACGACGCTCGCGAGCGGGACGATCCCAACGTCGTCAAGGCCGTCGTGAGCTTCGAGGACGAGCAGGAAACGCGTGGCCGCGCGCTGTACTTTACGCGGGCCGCCGCACCTGCCGGCAACGGACCCATCCAACACCACGTCGGCATCTACGGCTTCAGGCGCGAGTCGCTGGTGCGCTTTTGCGAGCTTGCCCCGAGCCGCTTGGAGCGCCGCGAGCGGCTTGAGCAGCTGCGGGCGATAGAGGCCGGCATGACGGTGGGTGTTCGCCGCGTGAGCGTGGCACCACCAGGCGTGGACACCCCGGCTGATCTCGAAGGAGCCCGGCGTCGCCTCGCCCACCGCCCGCTGACCCTGCCCTTCGGACCCATCGCATGACGCCCCTTCTCACTGCTCGGCGCATTGCCTTTCAGGGAACCGCCGGCGCCTATTCCCACCTCGCCTGTCGTATGGCGGTGCCGGACCTGGAGGCGCTGCCGTGCGCATCCTTCGAGGACGCGTTCGCCGCGGTGCGCGACGGCGTTACCGAGCTCGCGATGATCCCCATCGAGAATTCGGTCGCCGGACGGGTTGCCGACATCCATCAAATGATGCCGTACGGCAACCTGCACATCGTCGGCGAGACGTTCCTGCGGGTGAACCACCAACTGCTGGCGCCGCGCGAGACGCGGCTCGAGAGCCTCACCCATGTTCACAGCCACGAACAGGCGTTGGGCCAATGCCGCCACTACCTGCGGCGCCGCGGCCTTGAGCCCGTCGTCCACGCCGACACAGCCGGCGCCGCGCGCATGGTCGCCGAGCAGCGCCAGCCGGGCCACGGTGCGATCGCTTCCGTACTTGCGGCGCAGGTCTATGACCTGGCCGTCCTCGACACGGGCATTGAGGACGCGAACCACAACACCACCCGTTTCTTGGTCCTCGCCGCCGAGCCGGCCGTCCCGGCGGCCGACGGCCCCTGCGTCACCAGCTTTGTCTTTCGCGTCCGCAACGTGCCGGCCGCGCTCTACAAGGCGCTCGGCGGCTTCGCCACCAACGGCATCAACATGACGAAGCTCGAGAGCTATGTGGAGCCGGACTTCAACCAGGCGTTTTTCTATGCCGACGTTATCGGGCATCCCGAGCAGACGCCGCTTGCCAACGCGCTCGAGGAACTCGGTTTTTTTTCCGACGAGGTGCGCGTGCTCGGGACTTACCCGGCGCACGCCTTCCGCGGCCTAGCGTAGCGGGGCCGGCCCCTGATCGAACGTGCCGACCACGCACAGAGTTCTGCCATGCCGCCGACGATCCGTCGTGAAGACCCTGACCAGGCGGACGTGGTCGCCCTTCTTCGCCAGGGCGAAGCGCATTCCGCCAAGCTCTATCCGGCCGAGAGCAACCACCATTTGCCCTTGACCGCACTTCGGGCGCCAAACGTCCGCTTCTTCGTCGCCCGTGACCAGGAAAGCCGTGCCGTCGCGACCGGCGCTGTCGTGCTCAATGGCAGGTGGGCCGAGATCAAGCGGATGTGGGTCGTCGACACTGCGCGGGGCCGTGGCTTGGCGAAAGCGATGTTGGCGGAGTTGACGGTCGAGGCCAGGGCTAGCGGCGCGCAGGTGCTCCGCTTGGAGACGGGCCACGCCAGCGAAGCCGCGCTCGCGCTTTACCGCGCTGCGGGCTTCAGGGACCGAGAACCCTTCGCGGACTACGCGCCCGATCCGCTCAGCGTGTTCATGGAGAAGGCGATCTGAGGCGACGGCCGAAGCTCAGTCGGCAAGCGTTTCCGTCTCGACGATCTCGATGCCGAAACCATCGAGCCCGACATACTGCCGTTGACTGGCACTTAGGAGACGGATGTGCTGCACGCCGAGGTCGCGGAGGATCTGCGCGCCGATCCCGACCTCGCGCCAACGGTCGCGACGGTCCTGGGCGCTGCCGTGCCCTTCCCCTTCGGCGGGCTCGACGGCTTTCGGAGCGACGGCGAGGCCGTCTCGAAGGTAGACGAGAACGCCGCGGCCCTCGTTGGCGATACGCTCGAAGGCGCGCCGCGATGGCCCGCCGGGCAACGCTGCCGTGAATAGGTCGTACAAGACCTGTTCTCGATGGATCCGGGTCAGCACCGGCGCCTCGCTGGCGATATCACCAAACACGAGCGCCACCTGCTGCAGGGTGTCGAAGGGTGTGCTGTAGACGTGAGCGACCACGGTGCCGAGCGGGGTCGCAAGTGGGAACGACGTCACCCGCTGGACGAGGTTCTCACGGCGTTGGCGGTAGTCGATGAGGTCGGCGATCGACACGATGAGAAGATCGTGGGTGCGCGCGAAGGCCATGCATTCTGCCAGCCGCTTCACCGAGCCGTCGTCGTTGACCAGCTCGCCGAGCACGCCCGCCGAGCCGCACCCGGCGAGCCGCGCGAGATCCACCGCGGCCTCGGTGTGCCCCGAACGCACCAACACGCCGCCCTCTTTGGCAACGAGCGGGAAGACGTGCCCCGGGCGGACGAAGTCGTCGGCGCCACAGTTTCGGTTCGCCAGCGAGCGGATCGTCGCCGTTCGCTCGTCCGCGGAGATGCCGGTGGTCAGGCCGTGGCGGTAGTCGACGGAGACCGTGAAGGCGGTCCCTAACGGCGCATCGTTCGCGCTGACCATGGGATCAAGCCGCAGCCGTCGAGCCTCGGTGGTCGGTAGCGGTACGCACAGGATGCCGCTCGTGTGCCGGATCATGAACGCGATCTGCTCGGCGCTCGCGCGCTCCGCGGCCATGATCAGGTCGCCCTCGTTCTCGCGGTCGTCGTCGTCGACGACGATCACCATGCGGCCGTCGGCGATCGCACGGATCGCCTCGTCGATACCGTCCAGCTGGGGCATGCTTGCTCTCGGTGTGGTCCGAGGCGCGGATGTAGGCCGGGGCGGCGGCGTTGACAACGCACGGCCGCCGAGTACTCTCCGTCGACCTCGCCGCCAGGCGCGGTTTCCATCTCGATGTTCGGTCCAGTGATGTACGCAGTGATCAAGACGGGCGGCAAGCAGTACCGCGTCGCCGCGAACGACGTTATTCAGGTTGAGCGCCTTGACGCGGAGGCCGGCAGCCAGGTTCAGCTCAACGACGTGCTGATGGTCGGCGGCGAAGGTGGCGTGAAGATCGGCAACCCGCGGGTCGACGGTGCCGCCGTTACCGCCGAGGTGCTGGAGCAGGCAAAAGGGCCGAAGCTGATCATCTTCAAGAAGCGCCGACGCAAGAACTCGCGGCGCAAGACCGGTCATCGCCAGCAGCTTACCGTGCTGCGCATCAAGGGCATTGCCGTCGCCTGAGGGCGACGGTCGCGGAGGGTCTTTCCATGGCGCACAAGAAAGCAGGCGGCAGCTCGCGCAACGGTCGCGACAGTCCGGGTCAACGTCTCGGCGTCAAGAAGTTCGGTGGTGAGGCGGTGGTGCCTGGCAACATCATCGTGCGGCAGCGAGGCACCAAGTTTCACCCGGGTGAAGGCGTCGGCATGGGGCGTGACTTCACGATCTTCGCCAAGACGGAAGGCCGCGTCGTCTTCAAGAAAGGCTTCAAGCGTCGGACCTTCATTGGTGTCGCGCCGGTGTCCGACGCCGCCGAATAGACGTCTACCAGAGCGGAACCGCGACG
>CAYUKE010000209.1:1502-6208 GCA_964445185.1 uncultured Geminicoccaceae bacterium | reverse complement strand
CTCAAGATGGGACTTCCAGTCACTGGAAGGTCAAGAAGAACCTTGTTATTGACCTTCCAGCGCCTGGAAGCTGCATATACACGGCTGAGGAGGCCTTCGCACATGAATATCGGAGAGGTGTCGCGCGCCAGCGGGCTGCCGGCCAAGACGATCAGATACTACGAAGACATCGGCCTCGTGCGCCCTGCGCGCGGGGCCAACGGGTATCGCGACTTCAGCAAGCAAGATGCGCACAAGCTGGCCTTTCTCGGACGGTCCCGCTCGCTCGGCTTTACGATCGAGGACTGCCGCACGCTGATGTCCCTCTATGAAGACCGGGACCGCGCCAGCGCAGATGTCAAAGCCCTCGCCTCAGAACATCTGGATCGCATCGCGCAGAAGATCGACGAGCTTCAGGCGCTGAAATCCACGCTCGAAACCCTGGTTACGCGCTGCCACGGCGACGACCGGCCGGACTGCCCGATCCTCGACGATCTCGCCGGACGCGAGGCCTTTGAGGCGTGACGCGCTCGTGGACTACATATGCCGGGATTGCCTTCATCGCCGCACTCGGAGCAGGCTGGTATGCGTTGTTCGGCGACAGTGGTGACCAGGCGTCGACGGACGTCGCTGCGATGATCGTGCCTGAACTGACGTCTGAGCAGGAAGCGGGCCGCGTCCTGTTCGACGCGAACGGCGCTACCTGCCATGGTCCAAATGCGTCCGGTTCGGATCAGGGCCCACCGTTGGTGCACCAGATTTACGAATCGAGCCATCACGGCGGCATGGCGTTCTTGTTGGCGGTTCGCCAGGGCGTGCGCGCCCATCACTGGCGGTTCGGAAACATGCCGGCAGTAGGCAGCGTCAGCGAAGACGAGGTCGTTCAGATCACCGCCTATGTCCGCGCCCTGCAACGGGCGAACGGGATCAATTGAAGGAGACAGCCATGAAATCACGACTTGCGCTTGCCGTTGCCGCCACATTCCTGAGCGGAGCAGCGTTTGCGCATTCCGAAAAGGAAGGCACAACGCCGGCAGACGGCGCGCAGCTGACCGAGACGCCCGAGATGATCCACATGGCGTTCGACGACCCGATGCGGATCACCATGGTGCGACTGGTGAACGCGGAAGGCGCTGAGATGCCGATGGAGCGCGGGACGGGACTTGAGCCGTCGTTGGAGTTCCACGCCGAGCCGGACCCTCTGAGCCCTGGCAGCTACACGGTGGAGTGGCGTGGGTTGGCAGCTGACGGGCATGCCATGCAAGGCAGTTTTTCCTTCGAATTGGCCGACTGAGACCGGATGCTGGCCGCGCTCACCTCTGCCGATGCCATCACATGGGCGTCGATCTGCGTGAAGGCGCTCGCCTATGCGGCGACGCTCAGCGCCATCGGCAGCGTGCTTGTGCTTGTGGCATTGCGCGAGCCGAGCGAAGGCGGACGCACCGCGCTCCGCCTGACAGCGGTCGCCTCAGCGCTCGCCGCCGCTGTCTTCTCGGCGCTGCGGCTGCCAGTGCGGGCAAGTTTCCTGATGGGCGGCACCTGGGACGGCGCAACCGACCCTATGATCCTTGGCATGGTGGCCGACAGCCCGCTTGGAGCCAGCGCGGTGCTGCGCCTTCTAGGGCTTGCACTCATACTCGCGGTGCTCTGGCGCGCGCGCGCAGGTCTTGCCCTCGCCCTGTTGGGCGCGTGCATCGCATCCGTGTCCTTCGTGCTGCGCGGCCACGCGCTCAGCGAGCCGCGGGTGCTCCTCGGCGCACTCATCACGCTGCATATCCTCTGCCTTGCGTTCTGGATTGGCAGCTTTGCGCCCTTGGCACGGGCGGCGCGATTGGACCCGCCAGCACGGGCCGGCGCCCTGGCCCATGAATTCGGACATCGTGCGCTTTGGGCGGTGGGCCTTGTCGTCCTTACTGGCGGAATCACACTTGCACTCCTGGGCGCCGCGACGCCATCCGCGCTGTCCAGCCCCTACGGACAGATGTTCGCGGTCAAGCTCGTCCTCTTCGCCGGCGTGATTGCGCTGGCCGCCGTCAACAAGCTTACGCTGACACCGGCGCTGCTGACCGGGGCGCCGGATGCCGGCGCGCGCCTGCGCCGTTTCATCGGCGTCGAGGCGGGATTGGTGGCAGGCATCCTTATCGCGACAGCAGCACTCACCACGCTTTCCGCGCCGCCGGGAAACAGCGACAGCGCGCAGGCAGCCCTTTCCGCTCCATCCCGAGGGGCGGCGCACCAGACGTTTGGAGACGCTTCATGACCCGCATCACGCGCCGGCAATTCCACGGGTCCTTGCTGGCCGCCGCAGCCGCCGCCACACTGCCGACCTTCGCTCGTTCTCAGACCGCGCCGATCCTGCACGCCCGGGAGGGCAGCGCCCGGCTGGCGCCGGCGGAGTATCCGGAGACGCGGATCTGGGGCTATGACGGCACCGTGCCCGGCCCCGTACTGCGCGCGCGCCAAGGCGAGCGGATGACACAGAGCTTCCGCAATGACCTCCCTCAGGCCTCAAGCTTGCACTGGCATGGCATCCGGATCGAAAACGCCATGGATGGCGTCGCCGGGCTGACGCAACCCGCCGTCGCGCCGGGGGAAGAGTTTCTCTACGATTTCGCGCTGCCGGACGCGGGCACCTATTGGTACCATCCCCACAACCGCACCTACGAGCAGATGGCGCGCGGCCTCTACGGCGCGCTGATCGTTGAGGAAAACGAAGGTGCACCGGACGTCGATCTGGACGAGGTGCTTCTGCTCGACGACTGGCGCCTCACCGACGACGCCCAGATCGCCGAGGGCTTCGGCAACATTCATGATTGGGCCCATGCGGGCAGGATCGGCAACTGGATCACGGTGAACGGAAACGGGGGCTGGTCGCGCGAGGTGGCGCGCCATACCCGCATGCGCCTGCGCCTTGTGAACACGGCGAACGCGCGGATCTTCACCTTGGAGGCGCGCGGGCTGGAAGGTTGGGTCGCAGCACTCGACGGCATGCCCCTCGAGGCGCCGCAGCCACTTGGCGAGCTCACCCTCGCGCCGGCGCAACGGGCCGACCTTATCGTAGACGTTGTGGCGGAGATCGGTGAGGAAGCATTCCTTGTCAGCTTCGAGCGGGACGGCGGTTTCGCCATCGCGGCCTTCCCGGTTGCCGGTGTCGCGCGGCAGGCCCGTCTCTCCGCACCGGGCTCCTTGCCGCCAAACCCCGTCCCCGTCCTTGGACCCTTGAAGACCGCTGCGCGGGCTGAACTGCGAATGGAGGGCGGCGCCATGGGTGGTATGCGCGGCGCGATGATGGGCGGTCGCATGATGGGCATGCGCGACATGGCGGCCGCGGGCAAAGTCTGGGCCTTCAACGGGATGGCGGACATGGGCGATACGCCGCTGCTCGACGCGCGCCTGGGAGAAACCGTGCGGATCGCCATGATCAACGACACCGCCTGGCCGCACGGGATGCATCTGCACGGGCATCATTTCCGGCAGATCGGCATGGACGGTCGCTTGGGCCCATTGCGGGACACAATCCTGATGAACCGCGGCGAGACCGTCGAGATCGCCTTCGTGGCGGACAACCCCGGCGACTGGCTCCTGCATTGCCACATGCTGGAGCATTCGGCCGGTGGAATGATGACCTGGCTGCGCGTTGCGTGACGCGCAGCGCGAAAGAAAAGCGAACTGGGAGATACAACCGATGAACCGCAGACACTTCACCCTCACCAGCCTCGCCTCTGGCTTGGGCGTGGCGACGCTCGCCCGCCCGGCACTGGCGACGCCTGGTCGAATGGAGGTTTTCAAATCACCGACCTGCGGCTGCTGCTCGGCGTGGGTCGACCACATGGTTCGTGCCGGCTTCGAGGCGCACCCGCGCGACGTCGACCAGGAAACCCTCTGGTCGATGAAAGCCGGGGCAGGCATCACACCGGAACTGAGTTCGTGCCACACAGCATTCATCGATGGCTACTTCGTCGAAGGCCACGTGCCGGCCGGTGATGTACAGCGGTTGCTGGCCGAGCGCCCTGACGCGCTTGGCCTCACGGTGCCGGGCATGCCGATCGGCTCGCCCGGAATGGAAATGGGCGACCAGCGCGACGCTTACGACACGCTGCTCGTTCTGCGCGACGGCAGCACGGAGGTATTCGAGAGCCACGCCTGAGCTACACTCGTCGCCTTGAAGGCCGCGCGGGCCTACGGCTTCGGGAGGGATCGGTCGCGAAACCTACCGTGACGCGCACCGGCGACGACGGCGTACTCCTGACCGGTGCGGCGCTCAGGCGGTCCGGGCCAAGCCCTCGAACAGTAGCGCCACCCCTTCGGCGCCGGGATCGTTATTGCCGATCAAATTCTCGGATGGGACATAGGCCGCGCGGCCGGCTCGAGCCTTGGACATCATCGCCGTCGCGTCGGCGCCTTTGCGCGCTGCGACCGCAGCGGCTTGAAGGCCCTGGTCCAGCACTTCGAGCGCCGGCGCCAGCGCGTCGATCATGGTGCGGTCGCCCGCCTTGGCACCGCCGACCTCTTGGATCCGCGCCAGCCCGGCCGAAAGACCGATGCGCGCGTCGCCGCCGCCCGCGGAGCCGTCGCCCGCCGCGGAGAAGAAGATCGCGAGGATCACGCCGGAGGATCCGCCCATTGTCTGGCTCAACTCCAACCCGATCGCACGATAGAGCTGCGTGACGTCGGCGAGCGGCAGTCGGTCGAGCTCTCGCCTGCGGCGATCTCCCACGATGCGGCGC
>CAYUKE010000209.1:0-1492 GCA_964445185.1 uncultured Geminicoccaceae bacterium | reverse complement strand
AGCGGCAGGCGGTCGAGCGCGGCGAGAAGAGCGCGGGCGGCGGTGGCGAGGGTCGAGCCGGTGTCGCCGTCGCCCGACTTCGCGTCGAGCGCATTCAGCGCGACTTCGGCGTCGATCAGGATCTTGCAACATTTCGCGAGGAAGGCGCGCCGCTCCGGATGCGGCGTGGGCGTCGGCTTGATCGGCGTCAGCCCATCGGGCAAGGGCAGGGTCTTCACCGCGCACAGCGCCTGCGCCGCTGGCCAAGCAGCGGGCTCAACCGGCGCTTGCAGCGCCGCCGCCTCCGAATCGTTGATCGGCAGCAGCGAGACCGAGAAGCCGCGCATGTCGAGGGAGGTCATCAGTGCCGACGGTCCGATCACCAGGGAGAGTTTCTCGGCGAGTTCGGACTGCGCCAACTCCTCCGCTAGGATTGACATCTCGATTGGGGTCGCGCCGCCGAGATTGTTCAGGAGCGCGGCGTAGCGATCGGCCGTCGCGTACGGCTTTAGCCGGCTGACAACCATCTGCATCGCCTGTTTGGCGCTGTGGAACGCGACCTGCTCGACACCGGCCTCGCCATGGATCCCGAGGCCGAGCTCCGCCTTGCCGAGCGCGATGCGATCCTCCTTGGGCGAACCAGGCACGGTGCAGGTGTCGAGCGACATGCCGATCGAGGCGACGCCGTCGATGATGCGCTCCGCCTCGGCGCTGACCGCGTCGAGATCGGCCCCCTCTTCCGCCAGGGCTCCGGCGATTTTGTGCACGAATAGGGTGCCGGCGACGCCGCGGGGTTGCGGCAGGTCCGGCAAGGCGATGTCGTCATCGACGATCACCATGGAAACTTTCAACCCGAAGGCCCGCGCCCGCTCCGCCGCAAGGCCGAAATTCAACCGATCGCCGGTGTAGTTCTTGACGATCAGCAGGCAGCCCGCCTTGCCGGTCACCGCCAGAATGCCGGCGAGCACCGCATCGACCGACGGCGAGGCGAAAACGTCGCCGCACACCGCGGCGGAAAGCATGCCGCGCCCGACCATGCCCGCGTGAGAGGGCTCATGGCCGGACCCTCCGCCCGAGACCAGGGCGACTTTCGAGCGATCCCAATCCGATCGGACCACGACCTTGATGTGCGGAAAGCCGTCGAGTCGCGAGAGTGCGCCTCCGGACGTGCGCAGCAGGCCGTCAATCGCTTCGGTGACTACTCTGTCTTTGGCGTTGATGAACTGGTCCATATCGTTCGCTTTCTCGTCGTGCGGTCCGGGCTGCTCGTCTGTGTCTTGGGGCGGGCGCGATGGTGCGGCGGCTCCGCCGGGGCTCTCCACCCGTTGTCCGTCGGCGTCGAAAAAGAGGGGAGCGCGTGGTCGGATTTGAACCAGATCGCCCGCCCTAAATGGCGAATGGGCGTCCGTGAGCGTCGTGATCGCATGCTCGCCCAGTGTCAGATGTAACCGCGTCTGATCGCCGAGATGCTCCAGCCGCCCGACCGTTGCCGTCGCTCCGTCGCCATAGGCGT
>CAYUKE010000208.1:0-6213 GCA_964445185.1 uncultured Geminicoccaceae bacterium | reverse complement strand
GTCGACCGGATCGACCTCGGCGAACGGCAGCGTGGTGTTGCCGCCGTAGACGGAGCTGGACGAGGCGTAGAGCAGGGGGCCGACGCCGTGATGGCGGCAGCCCTCGAGCACCGTCATCGTGCCGACGAGGTTGCTGTCGACATAGGCGAACGGGTTCTCGAGCGAGTAGCGCACGCCGGCTTGGGCGGCGAGGTGCACGACACGATCCGGCTCGACCTCGGCGAACAGGGCCGCGGTGGCGTCCCGGTCGGCCAGATCGATCTCCCTAAAGCTGAAGCCGTCGCGGCCCGTCAGCTCGTCAAGCCGCGCTCGCTTCAGCGCCGGGTCGTAGTAATCGGTAAAATTGTCGATACCGACGACGGTCACGTCGCGCGCGAGCAGCGCTTCCGTCAAATGGAACCCGATGAACCCGGCAGCACCAGTAACGAGCACGGGCCCGGATCCGAAGGTCATGCAGCATGCTCCGTAGTCAACAAGCTACAGAAGCGGCTGTTTTGCTTGCGCGTCAAGCGGCATGGGCGGCGTCGCGCAGACGCGCCAGCTCCTCCTCGACCAATAGCCGACCCCAGCGGCGCTCCAGCCGGCGGACGACGAAGTGGCCGCGGGCAATGTCGAGATAGTGCTCGAAGAAGACCGCGTTGAGGCTCGCCCCGGTGACGGCGCCGACGAGCGGCACGGCCCGCGCCGCGGCCTTCTGGCCGACGACGACCCCGAAGCGTCGGGCGATGGCCTGGATGAGCTGCGCGCTGCGGTGGCCGCCGGTGCTGAGGCCCATGGGCAGGGTGGCCGTCGAGAACTGCGTCGCCAGGGCGATGCGCAGCTCGAAGAAGCCGGTCTCGGCCGCGTCGTCGGCGGGGCTCGGGCTGCCGAGGGCGAACACCTGCAGGCAGGCGAGGCGGGTCTCGGGGTCGTCCAGGTCCTCGTCCTCGCGACGCGCGACATCGGCGATGGTTCGCAGCATCAGCACCGTCGTCGCCGGTAGCTCCAGCACCAAGCCCGCCGGTCCGAGGAGGCCGCCGGCGGCGCCGAGCCCGATGGTCAGCGCCCGTTGCCGACCGATCGATGTCGGGATGGGCCGCAGCGTGCCCGTGGCGACGTCGAGGGCGCGCTCCAGCGCGCGGTCGGTCGCGGCATCGAGCCGCGTTCGGACCTGCGGCGGCAAGCGACGCATGCCCGCCTCGAGCGGCTGGCCGAGGAGCGCCGCGGCCCGCGCGGCGAAGCTCGGGCTCGCCAATCGATGCCAGGCGGCCTCAAGCGCGGCCCGATCCTCGGGCGGCAGGGCGGAGGGGACGATGGACGCGGTCTGCACGGCTGCGGTTCCCCGCGGTCAGGATTTGGCGCTGCGCGACTCCGCTACGGTCGCGGTCGGCCGCGGCCTTGGCAAGCAAAGCGGCCGCCCGCTGCCGAATCGAACTCACATAACCCAAGTAGATCGGCACCGCGCGAGGCGGATCAAGCCGTGGACCGTGCGACGGCAGCTTCTTGGTAGCGCTGAAGGAATGCCTCGACAGGCAGTCGGCGAAAGTCGTCGAGCGCCGCTTTGAGCTGATCATGCGACCAGTCCCACCAGGCAAGCGCGATGAGGCGCTCGCCGATCGCCTGCGGAAAGCGCGCCCGGATCGGCTTCGCCGGGATGCCGCCGACGACCGTGTATGCTGCGACGTCGCGCGTGACCACGGCGCCGGCGGCGATGACGGCACCGGTGCCGACCGTGACGCCCGCCATCACCGTCGCGCCATGGCCGATCCACACGTCGTGGCCAATCGTCACCCGGTTCTGCCGCCGCCAAGCGAAGACCTCGTCCTCATCGTCGCCCAGGCCATAGCTGGCGGCGCGGTAGAGGAAATGGTGCTGCGACGCGCGCCAGGTCGGATGGTTGCCGGGATTGATGCGGACCATGCGGGCGATCGAGCAGAACTTGCCGACGGTGCTGTAGATGACGTCCCCGTCATCGACGATGTAGCTGTAGGCGCCGAACGTGGTCTCCGCCAGCTTGGTCCGCGCGCCGACCGCCGTGTAGGGGCCGAACTGGCAGTCGCGGACGACGGCGGTCGGGTGAATGGACGGCTGCGCGCCGAGCGGCGGTGCGGCCGCGTCGCTGCCGGCGTGACGGGAGACCGCGACGAGCGGGTCGCTCACAGGTCCCGCTTGCCGATGAAGCGCTCGCGAATGAGCCGCGAGAGGTGATCGATCACCGCCACGGTCACCAGGATCATCAAGATGATGAACGCCGTCTGGTCCCAGAGATTCGCCCGCATGCGCTCGCTCAACTGCAGCCCGATGCCGCCCGCGCCGACGATGCCGAGGATCGTCGCCGAGCGGGTGTTGCTCTCGAAGAAGTAGAGGGACAGCGAGAGGAATACAGGGGTGATCTGGGGCAGGGCGCCGAAGCGGTAGAGCTGCAGCGTGCCGGCACCGGTCGCCTTCACGCCGTCGAGCTGCTTCTTCTCGACGTTCTCGATCGCCTCCGAATAGACCTTGGAGAGCGTGCCGGTGTCGCTGGTGATGATGGCGAGGACGCCGGCGAGCGGGCCGAGGCCGACCGCGCGGACGAAGACCAAGGCCCAGATCAGCTGGTCGACGCCCCGCAGCACGTCGAGGAAGCGGCGGACGGCGTGGCGGAGTAATCCGAAGCGGACGACATTGGCGGCGGCGAGAAAGCCCAAGGGTACCGCCAGCAGCGACGCGATGACCGTTCCGAGGAACGCCATCGCCAGCGTTTCGAACAGGCCGTAGAACATGTTGCCGAAGTTCCACGACCAGAAGTCGTTCCAGACGACCATCGAGCGGACGACGATCCACATGCGGTCGATACCGCTGATCAGCGTGGCGATACTGATGTCGAACAGCCAGACGCAGAAGATAATGTAGGCGACGCCGATCGCCCACGGCGCCCAACGGCGCGCGCGGGTGATCGGACGGTCGTCGAAGATCTGCGGGAACCGGTCGCGGATCGCCTCGTCCGTCAGCGCGACGCCGCTCATATCATTTGCTCCCGACCGATCGCGCGATGGCGCAGCCGTTCGGAGATCAGGTCGACCGCCGTCACCGTGAGGATCACGAGCAGCACGATCGCGCTGACCTCCTCGTAGAAATTGAAGCTGATGACGTAGTGCAGCTCCTGGCCGATGCCGCCGCCACCGACGAAGCCGATGATGGCGCTCGCACGGATATTGATCTCGAGTCGTAGCCAGATGTAGCTGAGGAAGTTGGGCCAGACCTGCGGCAGCACGCCGTAGCGCATCTCGTCGAACCAGTTGCCGCCGGCGGCGCGCACGCCGTCGATCGGACCGTGATTGACGTTCTCGTTGACCTCGGAGAACAGCTTGCCGAGAGCGCCGGCCGAGTGGATCGAGATGGCCAGCACGCCGGCGGCGGGGCCGATGCCGAACGCGTAGACGAAGATCAGCGCGAAGACGATCTCCGGCACCGCGCGGCAGAACTCCAGGAACCGCCGCGACAGTGAGTAGATCCACCAGTTGCTCATCAGGTTGCGGCTGGCGGCGAAGCACAACAAGAGCGCGCCAACGGCACCGAGCAGCGTCGAGAACAACGCCATGTTGATGGTGGTGAAGAGCAACGAGGCGTACTTCGGCAGGTTGAAGTACCAATAGGCGAAGGACCCCTCGGTCTCGACGTCCGCGAAGAGGTGTTCAGGGCGGAGGATCGGCAGGGTGTCGTAGATGTAGCTGCCGATCCGCGGCAGCCCTTCGGCAAGGCGCTCGGGGAAGAAGGTCGAGATGTTCACGGCGACGCCGAGCAGGACGAGGAAGATCGCCCAAAGGACGAGGGTGCGACGACGACGCTGGGTCCTGATCAGCGCGTAGTGCCGCTCGAAGGCGCCGACGGCATCGCCGCTCGGATCGAAGGTCGGGGAAGCTTGGGCCATCGGGGCTGCCGGCGGGCGCCGAACGCGGCGCCCGCCTCCTTCTCATCAGCCGCGACGCTGGTCCATCGTCGCCCGACGCATGTTGATGATCGGCTCGTAGAAGTCGTGCGTCACCGGGACGTAGCCATTCGCCTCGCCGTCGGCGATCTGCGCGTAGCACTCACGATCGTTGTAGGAGACCCAGAGCAGGAGGTCCCGGTAGGCGTCCTTCACGTCCTGCGAGAGGTCACTGCGGACGACGACGGGACCATTGGTGATCAGGTTCGACTGCCAGATGATCTCGATGTCGCTCATGTCGAGCGCACCCTTTTCCCACATCGAGCGCAGGTTGCCGCGGCTGTAGCCCTTCTCAAGCTCACCGACGCCGGACACCCAGGTCACCGCCGCGTCGTACTGGCCGTTCAGAACGGCGACGACGCCCTGCTCGTGACCGCCGGAGAAACCGACCTGACCGAAGAACGCGTCGTCACCCTCGGTGCCATAGCCGGTATCGTTGAGCTCGAAGTTCGGCACGAGGTAGCCCGACGTCGAGTTCGGGTCGGCAAAGGCGAGGCTCTTGCCACGCATGTCCTCAAGGCTCTCGATGCCGCTGTCGGCGCGGACGAGCATCACCGAGTAGTAGCCGCGGCTGCCGTCGACCTGCTCGTTGGTGACGAGCGGCTCGATCGCCTCGGGATCCTGGATGTAGACACCGGCATAGCTGGCGCTGCCAAGACCGGCGCTTTCGAGATTGTCGGAGATCAGGCCCTGCATCACGCCGGCGTAGTCGGAGGCCGGAAACAGCTCGACGTCGACGCCGAACTGCTTCTCGACGTGGTCCGCCAGGCACGAATGCTCACGCAGACGGTCGGCCTCGTTCTCGCCGCCGAGGATGCCGATGCGCCATTGGCTCACGCCAGCCGCGGCGAAGTCCATCGTCGGCAGCTCGGCCGGGATCTCGAAGTCGCGCACGCTGGTGGTGGCTTCCTCGCCGGCGCTGGTGATCGTGTCCTGGGCGAACGCAGCAACGCCGAGACCGGTGACGGCCGTGCCGGCGAGAAGCAGGGTCTTGAGCATCTGGGGATCCCTCTGGTGCTTGGTCACAACAACGAGCGCCGCCAGGGCGATGGCGGCGCGGTCAGGAGGCGGCGGAAAGCGACGTCGAGGTGACGCTCTCGCTGAGCATCTCCTCGGCCTCGACGCCGTAGATCCGCCGCACGGTCGCGTCGTCGAGGGCGGCCGGTGGGCCGTCGAAGACGATCCGACCCTTCTCCATGCCGATGACCCGATCGCAGTACGCGCGCGCCGTATCGAGCGTGTGCAGGTTGGCGACGACGGTGATGCCGTCCTCGCGGTTGATCCGACGCAGCGCGTCCATCACGACCGTCGCATTCCGCGGATCCAGCGAGGCGATCGGTTCGTCCGCGAGAAGGATCTCGGGCTCTTGCATCATGGCCCGCGCGATCGCGACGCGCTGCTGCTGGCCGCCCGACAGCGTGTCGGCCCGCTGGAGCGCGGTCTGCGCCTTGTCGAGCCGGTCGAGGGCGCGGATCGCGTCGGCCCGCTGATCTGGGCCGAACCGCGTCGTCATCGACGCCAGGAAGCCGTGCCCGTTGAGCCGACCGAGCAAGACGTTGGTCAGCACGTCGAGCCGACCGACGAGGTTGAACTGCTGGAAGATCATTGCGCAGCGCGCGCGCCAACGACGCAACGCGGCACCCCTGAGCGCGGTCACGTCCGTGTCACTGTAGACGATCCGTCCCTGGCTGGGGTCGGTCAGCCGGTTGAGCATCCGCAAGAGTGTCGATTTCCCGGCACCGGAGCGCCCGATGACACCCAGCATCTCACCGTTCGGAACATCGAGAGAAACGGCGTCAACGGCACGGACGGTGCCGAACGCCTTCGTAAGCTCCTCCACTTGGAGCACGCGGCACCCCCGACGTTGAAGCGAACGCTGGGGCTCCTAACGGCGGCGGATGATAGCTTTATGACGAACTAATGATCGTTAGATGACAGAAGCCGATCGCAGCCACGACGCAGCCAATTGGCCCAGGTGGGCTCGCTCGGTTGCATGGCCGCGAACATCCAGGCCATCCGGTCGACGAACCACAGCTTCATCGCGGTCGCGGTATGAAAGCCACGAAATGCCGCCCAGAAGTCGCGAGCGACCAGTTGGTAGATGCCGGCAGCCGTCAACAGCCCCCGCCCAGCGTCGTCGGTTGCGCGGCGCGGCGGTGGTGGCGCGCTACCGGCGCTTGCCCAAGGCTGATCCAGATCCGCTCAGCCATGCCGTCCCTAGACATCCCGGAGGGGTTTCGCTGCGACGGAGGGAACAGGCGGGGGTT
>CAYUKE010000207.1:0-6332 GCA_964445185.1 uncultured Geminicoccaceae bacterium | reverse complement strand
GAGATGGTGATCGAGAAGGCGAAGCGCCTGGTCGAGCACGGCCGCGACGTCGTCATTCTGCTCGACTCGATCACGCGCTTGGCGCGCGCTTACAACACGGTCGTGCCGAGTTCCGGCAAGGTACTTACCGGCGGCGTCGACGCGAACGCCTTGCAGCGACCCAAGCGGTTCTTCGGCGCGGCACGCAATATCGAGAACGCGGGCTCGTTGACCATCATCGCGACCGCACTAATCGATACCGGCTCGCGGATGGACGAAGTCATCTTCGAGGAGTTCAAGGGCACCGGCAATGCCGAGATCGTCCTCGATCGTCGTCTCGCGGACAAGCGAACCTATCCGGCGATTGACATCAACAAGTCCGGCACGCGCAAAGAGGAGCTGCTGGTCGATCGGGCGACGTTGTCACGGATGTGGGTGCTCCGCCGTATCCTCAACCCGATGGGCGTCGCCGACGCGATGGACTTCCTCCTCGACAAAATGAAGTATGCGAAGAACAACAACGACTTCTGGGAAACCATGAATAGCTGAGCCGTGTCCGGCTTCGGCAACCAGTTACTTTACGGCGAACTACCGTCGCCGATCGACGAGCTCCGTCTCGTCTTTCGCCACGAGACCATCGTGCATCTCGATTTCGCCGACAACGACGCGCGCATCGCGAAATCGCTGCGGCGGCGCTTCGGTGCGACAACACCAAGGCACGCCGCTGTGCCAGCGTACCTCAGCGCTCGCCTGGATGCGTACTTCGCTGGCGAGCTGGATGCGCTTGCTCGCGTCGACGTCGACACTGGCGGCAGCCCGTTCCAACGCGATGTCTGGGCCGAGCTGGCCGCCATCCCGCCCGGCGTGACGAGGTCCTACGGCGAAGTTGGTGCTGCCATCGGTCTGGCGCGCGGCATGGCACGCGCGGTCGGCGCCGCGGTCGGTGCGAACCCGGTGTCGCTGGTTGTGCCCTGCCATCGGGTCGTCGGCAGCGACGGCCGTCTGGTGGGCTATGCCGGCGGCCTTGAGCGCAAGCGTTGGCTGCTGTGTCACGAGGCTAGAGGGACGTGCGCCGGCGCAGGCGCTGGCGTATGACGCTTGCGATCCTCAGTTGTCGGAGACCAAACATGACCGCTCTCGGCCGTCGCGCCCTCGTTGGTGCAGGCGCTTTCCTTCTGCTCACAACCGTTTCGCCGGCGCAGCCGCATGCCGCCGATGCGGTGGTGATCGATGCTCAGGTCGAGGCGGCGTTGTTGGAACTGCAGCAAGCGATGCCGGGCTCGTCGGGGCTGCTTGATCTAGCCGAAGGGGTTCTCGTGATGCCTAGCATCACCAAGGGCGGCTTCATCGTCGGCGCGGAGTATGGTGAAGGGGCCCTGCTGATCGACCAGACGACCGCGGCATACTACTCCGTGGCCGGAGGTTCCGTCGGCCTGCAGGCGGGTATCGAGTCGTTCGCCCAGGCCCTCTTCTTCATGACGCCCGAGGCGCTCGCCGGCTTCCAGGAGGCCGACGGCTGGGAAGCGGGTGCTGACGCCGAAGTGACGCTTTTGAGCGCCGGCTTCGACGCGAGCACGGATACGACCGTCACCAACCAGCCGGTCATTGGCATCGTCTTCGGCGCGAACGGTCTGCTCGCCGGCGCCAGCATCCAAGGGTCCAAGTACACGCGGATCGAGCGCTGACCGGACAGCAACAGCAGGCGCGGCTTTCGGACCTAGCGTGGCGCGCGGTCTACCGGGTTGCGTTCCCGCTCCGCCAGGGGCTCCGTCGGGTGTTTCCCAAGCCCCGCGGCGGTGCCTTCGTCGCCGTCCGCAGCGCCGAGGACGTCCTCGTCGTCCGCCAGAGCTACCGCCCGGGGCTGGACTTCCCGGGTGGTGGTCTGAAGGTCGGCGAGCGGCCCGAGGCAGCGGCGGCGCGCGAGCTTGCCGAAGAGGTGGGCGTGACGATCGTGCCGGCGGACCTCTGCTATCTCGGCACCGTCCGCCGCGGCTTTCGTCGCGGTCAGAGTCGCGATCGCCTGTTCGAGCTGCGGTTGGCCGAGCTGCCGGACACCGTTGTCGACCGGCGCGAGATCATCTGGGCGGGTTCGCTCAGCAGCGTACGTGCCAGCTGGCGGGAGCTGCAGATGCCGGTTCGGTGGTACTTGCGCCGTTTCGGGCCGGCGCCGACGGCTGCCCGATTCACTCGGGGCCTTAACCGGCCACGGCCTACAGCGAGCCGCCGCTAGTGCGCGTCGACGCCGTCGATGTTCTGCTGGCCCAAGATTGCAAACGCAACGTCGCGACTGGGTGCGATGGCGAGCGGACGCCCGGTCTGGTCGTGAATGGCGTATGCGCGCTCACCCTCGTGAACGACAGGCTTGACGTACGCCGGGGCGGCCGGGAACACGTGCGCGACCGCGGGACTTGGTGTGGAGGCGTGATCGGTCTGCATGGCAATCTCCATGGCCGTCGGCCCGAGCGGCACCGACAGCGCTTGCGGCGAGCACGAACCCGGTCGGCATTCGCGCCCTTGTTCATCGAGCTTTTAAGTGGTGATCCCGCTTCTTTTCGCAAGACGCGGCCGTCGGGGGGCCGACCATGACTGCGCTGCAGAACCTTGCGTTCCCTCTGGTCCTGGCATCGGCAAGCCCCGCGCGCGCGGCCCTGCTGCGGGCCGCCGGCCTTCGCCTCGAGCAGCGGGTCGTGCCTATCGACGAAGCGTTGGTCCGCGAGGGCCTGAAGGCCGATGGTGTCGACGGTACGGAAGCGGCTCTCGCGCTGGCCAGCTTGAAGGGCGAGCGGGTCGCGACCGGGGCAGCGGCCGGCGAGCTCGTCCTCGCGGCCGATCAGCTCCTCGAGACCGCCGCCGGCGCATGGCTCGACAAGCCGCTCTCGCGGCCAGCGTTGAGGGCGCAGCTGGAACTGTTGGCCGGCGCCACGCACACGCTCCGCACCGCCGCCGTCCTGTTTCGCAGCGGACAGCGCGTCTGGCATCACGTCGCCAGCCCACGCGTCGCGATGCGCCCCCTGCGTTCTCAGGCTATCGAGCGCTATCTGGAGGCCGTCGGCGACGATGTGCTCGGCTGCGTCGGCGGCTACCAGGTCGAGGCGCTCGGCGCGCACCTGATCGCGGCGATCCACGGTGACCGTTTCGCCGTCCAGGGGCTGCCGCTTCTTGAGGTGCTGGCGGCACTCCGCACCCAAGGGGCTTTGTTCGATGACTGAGGTCGTCGTCGTCGGCCTCACCGGCTCGATCGCCATGGGGAAGTCGACGACGGCGCGCATGTTTCGAAGCTTCGGTTGGCCGCTCTTCGATGCGGATCTGGCTGTGCACGACCTGATGGCGCCGGGCGGCGCTGCGGTCGGGCCCGTGCTCGATGCCTTTGCCGATGTCGGCGGTGCGGCCGGCGGCATCGATCGCCAGCGGCTCGGCGCGGTCGTGTTTCAGGACCCGGCCGCGCTGGCTCGGCTGGAGGGGATCCTTCACCCGCGCGTCCGCGCCGCCGAGCGCGCCTTCGTCGGCGCCTGCCGTCGTAACGGCGACCACGCGGTGGTCCTGGATATCCCGCTGCTCTTCGAGACGAACGCCGCCCGCCGCTGCGATCTGAGCGTGGTCGTCAGCGCGCCGGCCTACGTGCAGGAGCGCCGCGTGCTGGCCCGGCCCGGCATGACCCGGGAACGGTTGCGCGCGGTCCTGGCGAAGCAGATGCCCGACCGCGAGAAGCGCCGGCGCGCCGACTTCGTGGTCGGCACGGGCCAGGGGCGGGCGGCAGCGCTGGCCGACGTCCGCGCCGTCGTCGCCGCCGGCGAGACGATGTTCGAGCAGAAGCGAGGGAAGCGGAGATGATTCGAGAGATCGTGCTCGACACGGAGACGACGGGGCTCGACCCCGAGGCCGGAGACCGCGTCGTCGAGATCGGCTGCGTCGAGCTCATGAACCACCTCCCGACCGGCAACACCTATCACCAGTACATCAACCCCGAGCGCGCCATGTCCGACGCGGCCTTCGCAGTGCATGGGCTCGGCGACGACTTCTTGAGCCAGCAGCCGGTGTTCGCCGACATCGTCGAGCCATTCGTCGCCTTCGTCGGCGAGGCGAAGCTGGTGATCCACAACGCGGCTTTCGACATCCGCTTTCTCGACCATGAGCTGGCCTTGTGCGGGCGGCCGGTGCTGGGCATGGAGCGCGCGGTCGACACGCTGCTGCTCGCGCGGCAGCGCTTTCCGGGCGCGCCGGCCAGCCTCGACGCGCTCTGCAAGCGGTTCGAGGTCGACGCCAGCGTGCGGACCAAGCACGGCGCGCTGCTCGACTGCGGGCTGTTGGCGGAGGTCTACCTGCACCTGATCGGCGGCCGGCAGCCGGATCTCGCGCTGACGGTGGCGGCAAGCCGCGCCGAAGCCGCCGCGCGTCGGGCGCGGACGGTGCGCCCCCCGCGGCCGCACGCGCCAACGCCCGCGGAGGCCGCTGCCCACGAGGCGTTCGTCGCGGGCATCGACGACGCCGTCTGGCACCGGATCACGGCGCAGGACCGGCGTGCCTGAGGTTCCTCCGCGGCGATCAGGCCGGTCAGTTGGCCGCGGTGGTCTGGGCGAGCACGGGGACGATGCCGACGCACCGGTTCAGCGGCTCGGCAACGCCGTCAGGGGTGTCGATCGGCGGAGCGCTTTCGCCCATCCAGGCAATTTCGATCAGGGCGGGGTCGAGGCCCGAGTCGACCAGGAACGTCGCCACGGACCGGGCGCGCTCGCGTGACAGCGCCTCGTTGCTCGCGGCGTCGCCGACACGATCGGTGTGGCCGATGATCCGGACCTTGGCGAGCTGCATCTCCGTAAGCGCCGCGGCCGCCTCCGCTGCGCGGACCCGCGCCCCCGGCGTCAGCTCCGCGCTGGCCCGCTCGAAATGGACCTCGGCCAGCGGTCCGCCCGCCGGCGCCTGGGCGTGGACCAGCTCGTCCTTGAGGCGGACCAGCTCGGTCCTGACGTCGTGCAGCGTCTCGGCTTGCTCGACGACGGTGGTCTTCAGCCTGGCCAGCTCCGCCTCGAGCTCGGAGCGTTCCTGTCGGTTCGCGAGATCGGCGCGCACGGCGGCCAGCGAGGTCGAAGCCGGAGCCTCGTCTGGCGCGGCCGGGTCCCGTGGCGTCTGCCGCGTGGGCGCGTCAGGCGTCGGCGCGACGCTCTCGACCTGCGGTGTCGCCGGTGTCTCGGGGTCGACGTCCGGTACGTCAGCCAGGACCGGCTCCGGCGACGCCGCCGCGGCGGCATCCGCGGTTGCTGGTGGCGGCTGTGTCGTGGCCTGTGGCTCGGGCTCGGTCGGCGGTGCCGCGGGATCGGCGTCGGCGACGCCGCTCAGGGCCGCGGACGCCGGCGGTTCGCTTGCGGGGGTGACCGGTTCGGTCGCCGGCCGAAGCACCGCCGCGGCACCGCCTGCTACGAGCAAAGCCAACGCGATGGCCACAAAGTTCAAGCGCTGCACGATCCCCCCTTTCACGGCCCCTAAACCGGCAGTTTATAAGAACCGTCCACTGTCTACGTTTGCGCTATTTCTGCGCGTACTTGCGACAGCCGATTTCAACGGCAGCTCACAGAACCACCGTTACTGCACGTGTTGCCGTGTCAAGGGATTTTGTGTCCGACGGGGTCAGGTCGGGCGAGCGCGGCGGCGCGCGGTCGAGGACGAGCGTGCAGCTGAGGTGCGCATGGTCCGTGGCGGCTGGGCCGAGCGAGTTCCGCGGTTCAGAGGCGAAAGCGACTAAGACGATCCCCGAACGGTCTATCCGGACCGCTGAGCGACTCCGCCGTGTGGTCCACCGAGCCCGCCTAAAGCAGCCCCAGCGTAGCCTCCAGCAAGCGACACGGCGGCGGCAGCGGATGCGCGAGACACGTCGCCGCCATTCGATGCTGCGGCCAGCTCCGCGCCGGTCAGCGCATTAGTCGCTATGAGGGCGGCTCCCGCCGCCTTGCCACCCGGCGTGTTCTGCAAGAGTTCATTTGCACCACTTAGCACGCCTGTGTGAAGAGCATCAACGATCGTTATACCCTCTGAAAGAAGAATTGGAGGAGTCTGAGACGACATCTGACATATCCTAGTAAAGGTTCACTGGTTAACTCAGCGTTATAGCGAACGAAAATCACGACGCGCCGCAAGGCGGATCCGATATCGGTCTAGTAAGCCAAGTGCACCAAGGCTGGGAAACAAACAAGCGACAAGAATGAGAAAATGTCTATCTGCGTCATTGCTTGTAAAAAAAATCATTATGTTCTATGCCTTATGTTATCACCGTAAACGCGGCAAAAATGCACAATGAAAAAAAGCATAACTAATGTATATGATAACTTGAAGAGGAACTTCATAATCAGTTTTGTTTAAAT
>CAYUKE010000206.1:0-6361 GCA_964445185.1 uncultured Geminicoccaceae bacterium | reverse complement strand
AGATCGATTGTCGACATTGGTGAATGTCGGCCCCCGGGAACCGGGCTACTCCCGCCTTCGGCCACAACGCGGTCTTTGGCCGCCCACTGACGAATGTCAGCTTTGCGGCTGCCTCTTGTCGTTCGCTATCCTCCATCAAGCTGGTCATGGCCCATCCCCGCTCGTCGAGCACTGGAGTTGACCCCGTTAGACCGGACACGTGGCGTGTTGGTTTTGAGCGGCGATGAAGTCTCGCGGTGAGCGGTAGCCCAGGCGCGAGTGCGGGTGATTGGCGTTGTAGTCCTCCATCCAGATGTCGACCATCGTCAGGGCGGCGCGGGCGTTCGGCAAGGGGTTCACGCGCACGTAGTCGCGCTTGATCGTCTTGACGAAGGCTTCGGCCATGCCGTTGCTTTCCGGGCTCTCCACCGGGGTGAAGCAGGGCTGCAGGTTGAGGGCGGCGGCGAGCTCCAGGGTCTTGGCGGCCAGGAAGATCGACCCGTTGTCCGACAGCCATTGCACCGGCGTTGAGGCGCGGTCGCCGGCGAAGCGACGCTCGACGCACTCCACCATGAGATCGCGGATCATCTCCCCGCTGACGCCGGCAGTGGTGGCGATCCATCCGATGGCTTCGCGGTCACAGCAATCCAGCGCGAAGGCGACCCGAACGATGTCACCGTTCCAGCACGTGAATTCGAAGACGTCCGAACACCACCGTACGTTGGAGCGCGCGGTGGCGATGCGCCCCTCGTGCTTGCGCGGCGTGCGCCGGCCGGTATGGCGCTGCAGGCATAGGCCGTTCTTGCGCATCAGGCGGTAGACCCGCTTGGCGTTCACGGGCGGCAGGCCTGCAGCGGCGCGCTCGCGGCGCATCAGGGCGGCGATGCGCCGGTAGCCGTAGGTGGGGCGCGCATCGACCAGGCGGCGAATGTCAGCCAGCAAGGCGTCATCGCCTTCCCGATCCTGCGGGCCGCGCAGCGGTCGCGCGCCGTTGCGTCGCTCAATGAGGTTTGATCGCGCGACGTTGAGCGTGTCGGCGACGGGTTTCACGGCGAACCGGCCTTGCGCGAGGAGCGCGACAGCAAGGTCGGTTTTTTTACCCGCGCGAGGTCCAGGGCCTCGGTGAGGATCTCGACCTCCAGGGTTTTCTTGCCCAGCGCGCGCTCCAGCTCGCGCACGCGCGCTTCGAGCTTGCGGGCGTCGGAAGCGGGCACGACGTCTTCATCGGCGCTGACCGACTGTTTGCCGCCTTCGCTCATCAGCCGCCTCCATCGGAACACCAGGCTCGGTGACAGACCGTGCTGGCGAGCGACATAGCTGATCGAGACGCCGGGCCTCAGCGTTTCCTCGACAACGGCCAGCTTGAACTCAGGCGAGAAGCGGCGACGGCGCGCGACGCCGGTGATCACTTCCACCTTCGAAAACGCTTCGGACATAGGCGTATGCCTAGGACTATCCCCAGGCCCTCCGGCTAACGCCGGTGTCCGGTCGAAACGGGGTGCAGTTCACCGGCCGTCCAGACCGGTCGCGCCCGCAGCAAGCAAAGCAGCCGCCTCTCGAGCGACGTCCAAGCCGCGCCTCAACACCTCACGACCAGCCGGACGCGGACCGAGCATGCGCGATGCGCACCCGGGCATTTCTGGCGCCGCCCCCCACCCCTAAAACGCGCGGCGCAAACACACTCTCAGCCTCAAACGACGCGATCTTGCGCTTGGCGCGCGCCCTCCTGGCGTGCTGCTCAGGCCCCCATTTCGCCAGCGTTGCGACCTCAAGCATAATCCTGCGCGGCCAAATGATATTCAGAATTGGCCACAGCCACGACGCTTGCAGATCCCTGCTAGACACTGTGCGCCCTGTGTTGATACGCCACACCGGGGTAAAAATCGCGAGTATATTCAGAAGACGCGCAGACCAGCTGCGATTTGTGCTTGCTTTTATACTCATGGGGGTGGGCGACAGTGAATACCAATCAAGCCGGCGTTGATTTAATCAAGCGCTATGAAGGGCTCGAGCTGGAGGCGTATCTCTGCCCGGCGAACGTGCTCACCATCGGCTACGGGCACACGGGTGACGACGTCGAACCCGGGATGACCATCGACGAGCATCAGGCCGAAGATTTACTTCGCAAGGATCTCGTGCGGTTCGAACGCGCGGTCGAGCGCCTGGTTTCGGTGCCCGTCAATCCAAACGAATTCAGCGCTTTGGTTTCATTGACCTACAACATTGGCGAGGGGAACTTCAGCTCCTCATCGTGTTTGCGTTATCTCAACCAGGGTAACCGTCAGGAAGCTGCGAACCGGATCGAACTTTGGAACAAGGCGCGCGTCGGCGGCGAGCTGACCGTCCTCGAGGGACTGGTTCGGCGTCGGGCCTCTGAAAAGGCGCTGTTCTTGACCCCCGTCCAAACCGATTCCTTCTCCGTTCCCACCGCCCAAGTCGCGCCGGAGGTCGGTGCGGAGGACGCCGTCGCAGCGGAAACGGCCGACACGCACGCCGACTTGGATGCTGTGGTGCGCCAGGAGCTTGAGCAGGCCGAGCTTCAGCGAGAAGACGAGAACACCGACAAAAAGATCGCGTCTGGCGTGACGGTGGCGGCGACAGCGGCATCCGGTTCTGCATTGACCGACGCGGCCGACCAAGCGACGCCGGACGCCGACGTGGCCGCGGACATCGGCGGTTTACAGCTCGCCGTGCGGGACTTCGTAGACGGTCTTCCAGAATGGCTGCTCGTCAGCTTAAAACTGGTTGTGATTGCGGGCCTTATTTTTGTGGCGCTGCAACTGATCAAGCGCCGCAAGGCCCGCGTTCTTGCACAACAACTCGCCCAGTTCCGCCAAAACCACGCCGGCAAGGCTCCATACCTGCGTGAGCTCGCGCTGACCCGCGTGCGCAGCCTTCCGGCGACCGGGTCGACCGGGTCAAAGTCGGCCAATCCGCTCGCCGTCTTCGCCGCCCGTCGCCTTAATCAGAAATCGCGCGATCGCGCTACGCGCAGCGGGGCCTGAACCATGGCCCTGACACTCATCATCCTCGCCTTTATCGTGGCTCTCATCGTCATCCTCGTACGCATGGGCGGCTTCGGGCTCGCCCCGCGCATCATTGCGATTGTCCCCGCGTTGGGGTCGGGCCTGTTTGCTTGGGACGAGATCGGATCCAGGCTGCAGGAAATCGGCCTGGTGGCGCCCACCGACATCGAGCTGAGCGACGCGCAGCTCGAGCGCGCGAATGACAATCCCGCCTACGCCCGTTTTCACGCCGACCTTCGAAACAACTCAGCCCACCCCGTGCGCCAGGTTCGGATCCGCGTGTCCGTGCGCGATTGTCCCTTAGAAGCGCCACAGAAAACCGGTGCGGCCGTCGCGCCTGCGCCTCCCTCGCCCCCGCAACAAGCAGCCGAAGCGGTGGCCGCACCGACGCAAGCGCCTTCCGATCTTGCTCCCCAGACTGACACTGTTGTGGTGGACGAGGCCCAAGCGGTGACGGCGCGCCAAGGCCGCGACGCGACGCCCGCGCCCGCAATCGCGAACCGGGTGGATGTCGCTGCGCTCGAAGCCGCCGTCGCCACCTTAGACAGCGAGTGTCGCGTCATCGGCTCAAAGGTGATCCGCCCCGAACTCGACATTCCCGCCGGCCAAGTGCGCGCTGTGCGCGAAACCTTTCTCTACGAGCAGTTGCCTGAGATCGAGGGCCGCCTCATCGCGACCTATCACGTGACGCTGGTGCTGGCGCGGACGCGGCGGGAAGTTTTGACCCAACTCGTGACGTCGGCCGGAGAACAAATTGTAAGCGCAGCGCAGGAGTAGCTTACTCTTGCGTATCTACGCCTTCACACAAACTGGAACCAAGGGCGCACCGAAATGAAACGCCTCCTTTTGAGCACCTTAGGCGCGTTCGTGGTCGGCACACCCGCCGTGGCCCAGGCCGGTCCGTTGCCCGGCCCCGTGAAACTCGAGCGGCCGGGGCCGAAGATCTACGTGAAGGCGGACGTCGGCGCCGCGGTAGCGGGCGAGATCGGCGGTGGTGATGCCGAGTTCGATCTCGACGAGGGCGTCAACACCGGCGGCGCGATCGGGATCGATTTTGGGCGCGTGCGCGCTGAAGCGGAGCTCCGGTATTCGTCGAGCGACCTGGACATCGATGATCCCACGATTACGGCCGCGGATGCGGACGCGCTCTACGGCTTCGTCAACGTCTACGCTGAGCCAGTCAAAGTGCTGGGGATCGAGCCATTTTTAGGGGTCGGCATCGGCGTCGTGGATTCATCGATCGAGGTGGAGGCGACATCCGCCAATGTAAATGTTGGCGCCGTCGACTTAGACGATGACGCCAACAGCTTTGCTTATCAGTTGATTGGCGGCGTCGCCTATGACGTGAACCGGCTTCTAACAATTGAAGGCTCAGTCCGCTACATCGATACGCTCGAGGGCACGTTCGACAACGCCTCAACCTCTGAGGAGCTTGATTTCGATCGCAGCGAGACCGTCGCGGCTGTTGGACTTCGCATCCGGTTCTAAGCGCGATCCGGCGCGGGACCATGGGTGTAAAGACCAATCGATGTCGCTGCGATGTGGCGGCCCGGTGTGTGATCGCGACCCTCGCCACCGCGCCGACCGTCTGTAGTCAGGCCGCGGCCCAAGACATGGCCGCGATAGAACAATACGCGCGCGTTCCTGAAAACCTTACGATCTCGGTGAATTACCGGCTTCGCTATGAGACTTTGGACGGTCGGTTTCGCTCTGGTCTTCTAGGGTCCGACCAAATCCTCGCGCAACGCCTTCTCGTTGCCGCGGAGTATGATTTCGGCGGCTTCTATGTCGGCGCCGAGCTGCAGGATTCCCGGCAGCACTTGGCGGACACGGGCACGCCGCTCGGCGGCGATGACGTTAATGCCGTCGAACTCCTGCGCGGCTATGTGGGATACCGGGCCGAGAGCGCCTTTCGGACTGGCGACCGCCTTGACGTGACGGCCGCGCGCATCACCATGGATGTCGGCAGCCGTCGGCTCACCGCGCGGAACCGTTTTCGCAATACAATCAACGGCTTCACCGGGCTCAACGCAGTTTGGACGGGACCTGGCGACGACACGCTGCAGGCGTTCTACACCTTGCCCGTCGCACGGCGTCCGGCGGATTTAGCGCGCCTCCTCGACAATGAGGTCGAGGTTGATGAGGAGAACTCCCGCCAACGCTTCTGGGCGCTGCACTATACTCGTCCGCAGACTTTCGGTGACTTGACCGCAGAGGTTTATCTTTTCGGCCTTCAGGAGAAAGACCGCGACGACCTCCAAACCCGTGACCGCTCGTTACTCACACCCGGGTTCAGACTGTACAAGGAGAGATCCGCCGGCGGCTTCGATTATGAGATCGAAACCGCATTGCAGTTTGGCCACGCCGCACTCTCGTCGGCGCCGGACGCGCCGCGCCTCGACGCACTAGCGCATTTCCATCACCTGCATCTTGGCTACACCTTCGATGATGCCTGGCGCACTCGGGTGCTCCTGCAGTACGACTACGCCAGCGGCGATGATGATCCAACAGACGGGGACAATGGCCGCTTTGACACGCTGTTCGGGGCGCGGCGGTTTGAGTTCGGCCCGACCGGCATTTACGGGGCTTTGGCGCGCAGCAACGTGAACGCCCCCGGCGCGCGCCTCGAAGTCCAACCGACCACGCGATGGCGGGGTTTTGTCGGCTATCGCGCAGCCTTCCTCGCCGCCGGGCGGGATGCGCTCACCACCGCCGGCGTCCAAGACGCGACAGGCGGCGCTGGTAGATTTGTCGGCCACCAGGTCGAAACGCGCGTTCGATACGATTTAATCCCCGGCGCTGTGCGGCTGGAGGCCGGCGCCGCGTACTTGAAGGACGGCCGATTTCTAGAAACGGCGCCCAACACCAGCCCAAGTAGCGACAGTCTCTACGGATACAGTCAAATTACGTTCGACTTCTGATCGATTACCTCGCGCGCCCTGTTGATCGGGGACGCCGGCCCGTACGAGCTACCGCCGCCGCCCTCCTCGACGACGACCGCCGCGCGAGCGCTCACCGCGCGAAAAGCCCGATGATCGAAAGGACTCGTACTGTGATCGTCCATCGACGCGGGCCGTCCGGTCGCGCTCGAGCCGCTGAAGATCGAACGCGCCGGTCTGCGCGTTCTGAAGGCCCTGCTCGAATGTGGACCGATTGATGTCGCGGCTCCCGGCCCCCGCCTCAAGCGTCGAGCGGGCGACGCCAAGCTCGCTGGCGCGCGTCTCGAGCGTCGCCTGATCAAACCCTCGGCTCTCGGCCTCGGCTAACGCGCTGTCGCGCGCGCCCTGCGTGTCGACGCTGGTCCATTCGCCGTCGCTGCGCGTCTCCCACTGGCCGTCTTCGGTGCGCCGGAAAAC
>CAYUKE010000205.1:0-6362 GCA_964445185.1 uncultured Geminicoccaceae bacterium | reverse complement strand
GACATCATCTTCTTCTGGGTCGCGCGGATGATGATGATGGGCCTGCATTTCATGGACGAGGTGCCGTTCCGCGAGGTCTACATCCACGGCCTCGTCCGTGACGAGCACGGCCTGAAGATGTCAAAGTCCAAGGGCAACATCGTCGACCCCTTGGAGTTGATCGACGCCTATGGCGCCGACGCGCTGCCGTTCACGATCCTCGCCAGTCTAGCTCAGGCTCGCGACATCAAGTTCGGCGAGGCGCGCGTCCAGGGCTATCGGAATTTCGGCACCAAGCTTTGGAATGCCGCGCGCTTTTGCGAGCTGAACGGCTGTCGGCCGGATCCGACGTTCGACCCGGCGGCGGCCGGCGGCACCCTCAACCGCTGGATCGTCGGCGAGACGCTAGCCACCCAGGATGCGGTCGGCGGGGCGCTCGACACCTACCGCTTCAACGAGGCGGCCCAGACGATCTACCGCTTCGTCTGGGATCGCTTCTGCGACTGGTATCTGGAACTCGCAAAGCCGCTTCTCGACGGCGGCGGAGCCGACGCCGACGCCACCCGGGCGACGGCTGCTTGGGTCCTCGATCGCATCGTCCGCCTGCTGCATCCGATGATGCCGTTCGTCACCGAGACGCTGAACGAGCAGCTTCTCGGTGCGCCGCCCAACACGCTCATCGCCGAACCATGGCCGGACCCGGTCGCTGCCGGTGACGATGATGCCGCCGCCGAGATCGACTGGTTGATTGCGCTCGTCACCGAGATCCGCGCTACGCGCGCCGAACTGCGGGTTCCGGCGGCGGCCAAGCTCGGTCTTTGGGTCGCCGAGCCTAGCGACCGCCTACGCGTTCGGCTCGAAACGTGGCGGCCGGCGCTCGATCGTCTTGCGCGGATCGACGACGTGCAGGAGGGACTGCCGCCGACGACCGCGGGCGGAAGCCTGCAGGTGGTCGTCGATGCCGTGACCTACGTCCTACCCCTCGCGGGCCAGGTTGACCTGGCCGAGGAGCGCGCCCGCCTCGACCGCGAAATCGCCAAACTGCGCGACGACGTCACGCGCATCGACAAGAAGCTCGGCAACCCGCAGTTCGTTGCCAAAGCGCCAGAACAGGTGGTCGACGAGCAACGCGAGCGACGCGCCGCCACCGAGGCGACCCTGCACCGGCTCGAAGCCGCCGTCGCCCGGATCAGCGGATGAACGCGTCGTTGCCACGCGGCTTGGTCGCCGCCGCTGACGCGGGCCCGGCTCCGCGCCCTCTCTGGCTCCTGCGCGGCGACGACCTCAGCCAGATCGCCGAGCGTTGGCCAGAGCCCGCTCGACGGTGGCTGGAGGCGACTGGGCTCGAGCCAAAAGCAGGTGCGTTCAGCCTCCTGCCGGATGCCGAAGGGGGGCTGCATGGCGCCGTCGGCATCGTCGACGACGCGACCTCCCCCTTCGAGGCGGGACGCTTTGTCCAAAGGCTGCCCCAGGGCGCGTACGCGCTCGCCGCGGAGAGCACCGTCGCTGCCGACGTCGCGGCGCTCGGCTGGGCACTGGAATGTTATCGCTTTCGCCTGAACCTGGCCGAGGCGAGCCGTGCCGCCCTTCTCGTCGTCGATCCGAGCGCGCCGCGTACCGCGCGCGCGCTGCGCCTCGCCGAGGGCGTCCGCCTCGCCCGCGACCTAATCAACACCCCGGCGAACAGGCTGGGACCGGCCGAGCTCGCTCAGGCGGCCCAAAGCGTCGCCGCCCGCTTCGACGCCGAGACCACGGTAACCGTGGGTCAGGACCTGCTGGCGCACAACTACCCCGCCATCTTCGCCGTCGGCCAGGCGAGCGCGCGCGCGCCGCTGCTCGTCGACCTGCGCTGGGGGCCTTCCTCGGCGCCGAAGCTGACGCTCGTCGGCAAGGGCGTTTGCTTCGACACCGGCGGCCTCGACCTCAAGCCATCTTCGAACATGCTCCTCATGAAGAAGGACATGGGCGGTGCCGCCCTCATGTTGGCACTGGCGCAGACGGTGATGGCGGCAGCGCTACCGGTTCGTCTCCGGGTGCTGCTGCCGGCGGTCGAGAACAGCGTCGCCGGCAACGCCTTTCGCCCGGGCGACGTCATCGACACGCGCCGCGGCCTCTCCGTAGAGATCGGCAACACTGACGCCGAGGGACGGCTCATCCTTGCCGACGCCTTGACCGAGGCGGCCTCCGAGGATCCCGACACGCTGCTGGACGCGGCGACGCTCACCGGTGCGGCTCGGGTCGCCTTGGGAACCGACCTCCCTGCCCTCTTCACCCCGGACGAGGCGCTTGCCGAGGCGCTGCTCGACGCAGGCTTGGCGACCCACCAGCCGCTTTGGCGTTTGCCGCTGTTCGACGGCTACCGGCGGCTTCTGGACACGCCTATGGCGGACCTCAGCAACACCGGCAGCGGTCGCTTTGGCGGTGCTATCACCGCCGCGCTGTTCCTGCAGTCCTTTGTGGAGCCGCGGACACGCTGGGCGCATCTCGACATCTACGGCTACAACGCCAAGGCTCGGCCTGGCCGGCCGGCCGGTGGTGAGGCCACAGCGCTGATGGCTCTCTACCATTTCGTGGAGCAGCGCTACGGAGCACGAGGATGAGCCGTGAACAGCCGACAAGCGCGGCCGACGACCGAGCCTGCGCCACGAGAGGATGACCGCCGAGGAGCCGCCGACGCGCGCGCGGCTGCGCGTCAACCTTGAGGCCCGCGAGTTCGAGGTTGAGGGCAGCGAGACATTCGTGCGCGGCTACGCCACTCGTATTGAGGCGCTGCTGGATCGCCTCGGCCGCCCTCCCGCGCCGTCGCCGGCACCGCCGCCGGCGCTGGCCGACACGCCGACCAGCGAGGAGCCGTTGTTCGGTGAGCGCCTCCAGGCGCTCCCGCGCAGCGCCACCGACGTCGACCGCGTTCTGCTCGCGGGCTTGCATCTACAGCAGGGTGCCGTCGACCGTTGGTTCGCGACATCCGACGCCAATCGCCTGCTGCTCGAGCACGGGGTGAAGCTCGGAAACCCGTCGCAGTCGGTGAAGCAGAACCTGCTCGCCAAGCGCGCCTTTGCCGTCCAGCGCGGACGCTACCGGGTCGCGCAGGTCGGCATCGATCACCTTGAGCAGCTCTCGGGCCAGCGCCTTTCCGAGAGTTGACGCGTGCGGCGCAAGACGCGACACTTACGTCATGGATGAGGCGTACTTCAGCTTGCGAATTAGCGGCCCGACGCTCCGCTGAGCGTCGGGAACGTGCCGTCGCCCGCTCCGCCATCGCAAGGAACGCTCTCATGTCCTCCGAGACATGCCTCTCATTGGTCGCCGACCCCACACCCTACGTTCTTCCCCGCGTCTTCGACGTGCTCGCCCGCCACGGCGTTGTGCCAGCGCGGTGCCATACCAACCTGGCGCCGCGCGACGACCGCCATGTGGGCGCCACCATCACCATCGATCTGCACTTCGAAGGCGTTGATGATCGGCTCGCGACCAAGCTCGCGCACGGCCTCGATCGGATCGTCGAAGTGGCAGACGTGCTCGTCGGTGCCAAATGCGCCGCTGCCTGACCCTCGCAATCGTGCTGTCGGCGGTCGCGGGGTCGGCGGCGGCCGAGGGGTTGTGCGAAAACCTTGCGGTGCCGGCCGGGACCGACCTCGTCTGCTCCGTCGACGCCGAGGGTGCGACCGTTGTACGTGCGCCCGACTCGCCGTTCGGACCCTTCAATCGGCTGTGGATCCGCCAGCTCGATGCTCCCGTCGACGACCCAGCGGCGTGGCTGACGGAGCAGATGTCGTTCGATACCTCGGGCATGAGCACGTTGGTCGAGCGCTGGGCCAATCATCCCGACAACCCGATCAAGCCCGAGGTCATCGCGCCGTCGCTGGAGACGCTGTTCGACGCGCTCCGTGACCTCGAGCAGTTGAGCCGGAGCGGGTGCTCGGAGCCGAGGGAACGCCGCGGGCGTTGGTCGATGCGCTGCACCTACGACGCTGGGATCGCCCGCGGTGTCGTCGATCTGACGCTCATCGAGACCGACGGGCTGCCCATCCATGCCGATGCTCGCGCCGCGAGCGAGCGCCGAGCCCGGGAGTTCGAAGCCCTCGTCAACGGTCTTCGTCTGGACTGACGTCCGCACCCGGCTCTTCGATCACCGGAACCGCATACGAGCCGTCGAGCCAGCGCGAGAGATCGCGCTCACGGCAACGCTTGGAGCAGAAGGGGCGCACGGCCGCGACGGTGGGCGCGCCACAGGTCGGGCAGGTCGGGCCGCGGAACTTGTTGCGTCGTTGCCTTGCGTTCATCGCGTCTCCTCCGCGACGACGAAGCTCGTGAGCGGCAGCGCCGGATCGCGCTCGAGGCGCAGCACGCTGCCCTTCCGGGCGAGCCATCGGCGCGCGGCTCCACCATAGGGGCCTTGCCCGAAACGATCGTCGACGTCGCAGGCGACGCGCGCGCGCAGCCGGCCGCGCGCCGCCGCTCGCCGCAGGAGGTCCTCCAGCGCATCCAGCGCCGGATCGAGCCGGTCCGCGAGGGCGATCCGCCGTTGCGGACGCTCCAGCACGGCGAGACCGCCGGCGAGCAGCACCAGTAGTTGGACGTCGAGCGGCGCGAGCATGCGGCGAAGGCTGGCCCCGAGCTCGTCCCGATCGGCTGCGGTCTCCGGCTCCAGGAAATCCACGACGAGCTGGCCACCAAGCCCGCGCACGCGAATGGCTTCCGCCAGGACCCGCACGGCGGTCCGGTTGATCCCGCTGACCGGCCCGGTCGCGGCGCCACGGTCGATGTCGACCGCAACAAGCGCCTGGGTGTGCTCGATCATCAGCGTGCCGCCACCCTCGAGCGGCAGACGGGGTACGTGGGCGGCGTCGATCGCGCCCGCCGCGCCCACCTCGGCCCAAGGATCATCGCTGGCGACAACGTCAGCATCGTGGCCGAGCGGTTGCAGCAGGCGGCACACGCGGAGGGCAGCCAGCGGGTCCGTGTGGACGCGCGCCGCCTGCCCGACCAAGGCCCGTAGGACGAGGCGCAGCCGGTCGTCCTCGTCGAACAACGGCGACGGCGCGCGCGCCGCCACCGAGCGACGCTCGACCTCGGCCCAGAGCTTGGCCAACCCGGCATGGTCGGCGATCAAGGCAGCATCGTCGGCCGCCGCGGCGGCGGCGCCAAGGACGACGGGCGCCGCGGGCAGGAGAGCTTTCGCGCGCGCACTCAGGCGCTGCCGCTCGGCCGACGGGAGTGTCTCTTCGGCATCCGGTGTGGCCAGCGCTGGTCGAAGCTCCATGAACGCGCCCGCGAGCCGGATCGTGGGGCTCGCTCGAGCTGCCTTCTCGGGCCGAGGATCACGCACGCCCTGGACCACTAGCGCGGTGCCGACGGTGGGCGGCGGATGTCGCAGGCGTCGGGGCAATCGCACGAACGCCGCTGCGCCACGGCCGAGATCGGCGAACACGCCTCCCAGCGACGGCGCCGCCGCCGTTACCCTGGCCAGGAAGATGTCGTCCTCGATGCCGGCGACGACGTCGACGATCCGCAACTCGACGAGCCGACCGTCGGCGACGAGACCGAGCCGCCAGCGAAACGGGCCCTCCTCGACAACCAGCGCAGTACTCACGGCGGCTGCCAACCCAGCCCACGCAGGATGTTGACCGTCAAAGCCAGCGGCAGGCCGACGACGTTCGAGTAACTGCCGTTGAGATCGAGAACGAAGGTCTCGGCAAGGCCCTGGATCGCGTAGGCCCCAGCTTTCCCGCGCCATTCCTCTGACCGGAGATACGCGTCCAGCTCGCGTCGATCGAGCCGCTTGAACCGGACATGCGTCATTGCCGCCTTGACGCTTCGACGCCCGTCCGGCGCGCCGACGGCGACCGCGGTGGTGACGCGGTGACGGCGCCCGCTGAGGAGCCGCAGCGTCGCCTCCGCGCTGCTTGGATCGTCGGTCTTGTCCAGGATGCGGCGTCCACACGCGACGACCGTGTCCGCGGCGAGCACGAAGGCGCCGGCGCACTGCACGAGAGCCGCGCCGAGCTTGTTCTCGGCCATCCGCACGGCGTAGGCGCGCGGAAGTTCGTTCGGCTGTATCGCCTCATCGACGTCGGGGGCGAAGATCTCCGTCGGCTCGATCGCCGCCTGCCGCAACAGCGCAAGGCGACGTGGCGACGACGACGCGAGGACGAGGGGCATAGCCGCCACTATTTGAAGCGATAGGTGATCCGCCCACGGCTGAGGTCGTAAGGCGTCATCTCAACCGTGACGCGATCGCCGGTCAGAACGCGGATGCGATTCTTACGCATCCGGCCCGAGGTGTGGGCGAGGATTTCGTGCTCGTTCTCAAGCTTCACGCGAAACATGGCGTTGGGCAGCACCTCGGTCACGGTGCCGCTGAACTCGATGAGGTCCTCTTT
>CAYUKE010000204.1:0-6373 GCA_964445185.1 uncultured Geminicoccaceae bacterium | reverse complement strand
GCTGGCATCGAAGGCGACGGGCTTTCCGATCGCCAAGGTCGCGGCGAAGCTCGCTGTGGGTTACACGCTCGACGAGGTGCAGAACGACGTCACCAGGGTGACGCCGGCCAGCTTCGAGCCGACGATCGACTACGTCGTCACCAAGATCCCCCGCTTTACCTTCGAGAAGTTCCCGGAGACGGCAGGCGACCTCGGCACGCAGATGAAATCCGTCGGCGAGGTCATGGCGATCGGCACGACCTTCGCCGAGAGCTTCCAGAAGGCGCTGCGCTCGCTCGAGACGGGGCTCTCCGGTCTCGACGAGATCACGATCAAGGGCGTTCCCGGCGACGACGTCGAGGCAGCACTGCGGGCGGCGCTAAGCCGGGCGACGCCGGACCGGATCCGGGTCATCGCCCAGGCCTTCCGCCTCGGCATGACGGTTGCGCAGGTCCAGGATGCCACCGGCTACGATCCGTGGTTCCTGCGCCAGCTCCAAGCGATCGTAGACGTTGAGCTGGTCGTCGAGGCCGAGGGTCTGCCGACCGAAGCTGAAGCGTTTCGCCGTTTGAAGGCGATGGGCTTCAGCGACGCCCGGCTGGGGTTCCTTGCGGAGACCGACGTTGCCGAGGTCCGGCGCCGGCGCGAGGCGCTAGGGGTGCGGCCCGTCTACAAGCGCATCGACACCTGCGCCGCCGAGTTCCCCTCACCGACGCCTTATCTGTACGGCACCTATGCGCCGCCTCCCGTCGCCGGCGGCGTCGCCGAATGCGAAGCGGCGCCCACCGACCGGCGCAAGATCGTGATCATCGGCGGCGGCCCGAACCGGATCGGACAGGGCATCGAGTTCGACTATTGCTGCGTCCATGCCGTTCAGGGCCTAGCGGCCGCCGGCTTCGAGACGGTCATGGTCAACTGCAACCCGGAAACCGTGTCGACCGACTACGACACGGCCGACCGTCTCTATTTCGAGCCGCTCGCCGCAGAAGACGTGACCGCGCTCTGCCGGCGAGAAGCCGAGGCAGGCACGCTCGAGGGGGTCATCGTCCAGCTCGGGGGTCAGACGCCGCTCAAGCTCGTCCCGGCGCTGGAAGCGGCCGGCATTGCGGTGCTCGGGACGCCGCCGGATGCCCTCGACCTCGCCGAGGATCGCCACCGGTTCAAGGACCTGCTGGACGAGCTCGGGCTGAAGCAGCCGGCGAACGCCATCTGCGAAGGTGAGGACGACGTCCTGGAGACCGCCGAGACATTGGGCTACCCGCTCGTGGTCCGGCCGTCCTACGTCCTTGGCGGTCGGGCAATGCGGATCGTCCACGGGCCCGAGGACATCGCCGCGTTTCTGCAGAGTCTCGACCACGACACGTCGGCCGGCCCCGTCCTGCTCGACGGTTACCTCGAGAACGCAATCGAGGTGGACGTCGACGTCATCGCCGACCGCTCGCATGTCGTCATCGCAGGTATCCTCGAGCACATCGAGGAGGCGGGCATCCACTCGGGCGACAGCGCCTGCTCGCTGCCGCCCTACTCGCTCGACGCGGCGATGCTCGCCGAGATCGGTCGGCACGCGGACATTCTGGCCCGGAGCCTCGATGTACGCGGGCTGATGAACCTGCAGCTCGCGATCAAGGAGGGCGAGGTCTACGTCCTTGAGGTCAACCCACGCGCCTCGCGCACCGTGCCGTTCGTCGCCAAGGCGATCTGCCGACCGATCGCGCGAATCGCTGCCCGGCTGATGGCCGGCGAGCGGCTCTTGGACCTGCTGCCGGAGATACCGGCGATCGAGCATGTCGCCGTCAAGGAGGCCGTCTTTCCCTTCGCCCGCTTCCCTGGCGTCGACCTCATCCTCGGTCCCGAGATGAAGTCGACCGGCGAGGTCATGGGGCTCGATCGGGGCTTCGGTCGCGCCTTCGCCAAGTCACAGCTTGCGGCCGGCGCGGCGCTACCTGAAGCAGGCACCGTGTTCGTGTCGGTGCGTGATGCCGACAAGGCCGGCTGCGTCGACCTTGCGCGCCGTCTCCTCGCCATGGGATTCGAGGTGACGGCGACTGCCGGCACGCAGCAGGCGCTGGGCGCGGCCGGATTGGAGGCCCGACACGTCAACAAGGCGCACGAGGGCCGGCCCCACATCGTCGACTTCTTGAGCGACGGTCGCATCGCCCTGGTGATCAACACAACAGAGGGCCAGCAAGCCATCCGCGACAGCTATTCGCTGCGTCGGGCGGCGCTGGTCGGGCGCGTTCCCTATTACACGACCCTGGCCGGGGCGCGTGCCGCCGTCCGCGCCATGGAGGCGCTGCGCGCGGCGCCGCTCGACGTGCGCCCGTTGCAATCCTACGCTGCTTCCTTAAATTAGTTGTTTCATGATGAGCGCCACGGCAGGTATCGCGGCGCCGCAATCGCGTTCGAGGCTTCGCGTAATGATGACCAAGACTCCGATGACCCCGGAGGGTCACGCTCGTTTGACAGCAGAGCTTAAGAGGTTGAAGAGCCAAGAACGGCCGACCGTCATCAAGGCGATTGCCGACGCGCGCGAGCATGGCGACCTTTCCGAGAATGCCGAGTATCACGCAGCGAGAGAGCGGCAGAGCTTCATCGAAGGACGCATTCTCGAGCTCGAAGACAAGCTGTCGCGAGCCGAGGTCATCGATATCAAGAAGCAGAACGGCTCGAAGGTGATGTTCGGGGCCCGCGTCAAGCTGGTCGACGAGGAGACGGAAACGGAGACCATCTACCGGCTGGTTGGGCCCGATGAGTCGGCGATCGAGGCAGGTCTCCTATCGATCAACTCACCGGTCGCGCAGGCGTTGCTCGGCAAGGAAGCCGGCGACAGCGTTGAGGTAACAACACCCGGCGGCGTCCGATACTTTGAAATCCTCGAGGTAGGATTCGACTGACAGTCGAACGCGTCGTTTGGGGACTTCTCGACGACCGAATCGGTCACGCCCGGCAGGTCGAGGGGGTGCTCGCGGCACTCGACGGGGGTGTCGGCATCCGGCTAGCCTACGCGCACCGCTTGCGGGTCCCGGATGTTCTGGCGCCGGCTACTCTGGCGCACTTGGCGCCCTCGGCCCGAGCAGCGTTCGTCCCGCCGTGGCCCAGCGTGGCCATCGCTGCTGGCCGACGTCCGGCTGCGGCGCTGCGCTGGCTGAAGAGGCAGGCCGGGGCCGACATGCTCGCGGTGTATCTGATGCGGCCGGGTCGTCTTCGCGGTTTCGATCTCGTCGCCATCCCGGCGCACGACGGTGACATCCGCGACGGGCGGGTGATGACGACGCTCGGCGCGCCGCACCCGTTCGATCGTCACGCGCTCGACCTTGCCGCCGCCGGCTTGCCGGCCGCGGCCGCGCGCCTGCCCAGGCCCTACGTTACGGTTCTGATCGGCGGTCCGACGCGCCGGGTGCGCTTCGGACGGTTCGAGCTGCAGCGGCTTGCGGACGATGTCAGCCGGCTTGCGGGCGAGCTAGGCGGGAGCGTGCTCGCGACGACCAGCCCGCGTACGCCCAAAGGCTTGGCGGCGGAACTGGCAGCGCTGCTGACCGTGCCGAGCTTCGTCCATGACGTGGCTAGCACGGAAGCCAACCCCCTCCGCGCGCTCCTCGGCGTCGCCGATCGCATCGTCGTCACCGGCGACAGCGCGTCGATGCTGAGCGAGGCCTGCGCGGCGGCGCGTCCCGTGCACGTGTTTTCGCTGCCGAACAGCCCGCGCAAGTTTCAGCGGTTGGAGTGTGCGCTCGCCGAGCGGGGCTTCGTGCAGCCCTGGAATGCGCCGGCCGCCCTTCCGAGAACAACGCTCGACGAAGCAAGCCGCGTCGCCGCCGCCATCCGCGAACGCCTTTCCAGCGTCGCGGTTTCGGGCGACAAAGGACGATGCGGCCGAGGGGTGGCGCCGCGCGACTAGGAGCAAAGGCATGAGTGGCGCTCGCCACGTCCGCTTGGTCATCATCGGATCGGGACCCGCCGGCTACACCGCCGCGGTGTACGCGGCACGGGCTAATCTGAGCCCGTTGCTGATCGAGGGGCTGCAGCCTGGGGGGCAGCTCGCGATCACCACCGATGTCGAGAACTACCCCGGGTTCGCCGACCCCATTCAGGGGCCGTGGCTGATGGAGCAGATGGCAAAGCAGGCGGTGGCGTGCGGCGCAGAACTCGTTGGCGATCTCGTCGCCCGCGTCGACCTCGGCACCCGGCCGTTCTTGATCGAGCTCGATTCCGGCAACACGATCACCGCGGATGCCGCCATCCTGGCGACCGGCGCTCAGGCGCGCTGGCTAGGACTCGAGAGCGAGCAGCGCTTCATGGGGTTTGGCGTCTCGGCCTGCGCCACCTGCGACGGCTTCTTCTTCCGCGGCAAGGACGTTGCCGTGGTCGGCGGGGGCAACTCGGCGGTCGAGGAAGCCCTCTACTTGGCGCAGATGTGCCGGCGCGTAACGGTCATCCATCGGCGCGACGCGCTACGAGCCGAGAAGGTCTTGCAGGAGCGCCTGTTCAAGGCAGCCAACGTCGACATCGTCTGGGACCACGTCGTCGACGCTGTCCTCGGCAATGAGCAGCCGCCCGGTGTCACCGGCGTGCGGGCGCGCCACGTGCAGACGGACGTCGTGCGCGAACTCGCGGTGGATGGTGTGTTCGTCGCCATCGGGCACGACCCGGCGACCGCTCTCGTCAAGGGGCAGGTGGCCATGGACGGCGAGGGCTACGTCCTGACGCGTCCCGACAGCACCGTGACGGATGTTCCGGGGTTCTTTGCCGCCGGCGACGTTCAGGACAAGGTGTTCCGCCAAGCGGTCACGGCGGCGGGTAGCGGCTGCATGGCGGCGTTGGAGGCGGACAAGTACCTCGCGGCGCAGAAGGCTCCTGTCGGCCTCGATAGCGCGGCTGGCGCGGCTTGATGCTCGATTGGGATCGCATCCGCGTCTTTCACGCCGTTGCCGAGGCCGGCAGCTTCACCCGCGCTGCCGAGCGCCTCAATCTCAGTCAGTCGGCGATCAGCCGGCAGATGGGCGCGCTTGAGGAGGATCTCGGCACGTCGCTCTTTCACCGCCACGCCCGCGGTCTCGTCCTGACCGAGCAGGGGGACATCCTGCAAGCGGCGGCACGCGCCGTCGCGACGCGGATGCGGGACGCTCAAGCTCAGCTCAGCGAGAGCAAGGACAAGCCGGCCGGTCACCTCCGCAACAAAACGACGATCGGGTTCGGTGCGGGCTGGCTGACGCCGCATCTCGCCGAGTTCTGCGCTCGATATCCGGAGATCAACCTGACGCTCCTTGTTCAGGACAGTGAGGTTGACTTGGCGATGCGCGAGGCGGACGTCGCCATTCGCCTGCAGTCGCCGACCCAGCCGGACCTCGTCCGTCGCCGGCTGATGCTCGGACACACGCATCTGTACGCTGCCGAGACGTATGTCGCGCGCGCCGGGGCCCCGGCCGCGCTGCAGGACTTGGATCGGCATGCGTTGATCGTCTACGGCAACGAGACAGCGCCGCCGGCGCCGAGCCTCAACTGGCTCGTTCACGTTGGCCAGGGCGAGCAAGAGCCGGTGCGGCAGGCCAAGCTGATGGTCAACAACGTGATTGCGATGCTGCGGGCCGCCGAAGCGGGCATGGGTATTGCCACTCTACCCGACTATCTTGCGCGCGGCCGCAAGCTGGTGCGCGTTTTGCCGCACATTGAGGGACCGTCGTTCACCGCCTACTTCGTTTATCCGGAAGAGCTGCGAAACTCGAAGCGTGTGGCGGTCTTCCGGGACTTTCTGCTGGAGAAAGTCAGCAGCGACGATGCTTGGTAGTCGTTGGTCTACCCGCCTCTGCACGGCTGCCATGTCATGAGGGGCTAGCTTTCGTCGTTGAGCTAGTCTAGCTCAGGCGGTGCGTGCGGTGAAATGTGGCGCTGCAACAGTACCACCAATGCTGCAGTGCGGCTTTCCCCGACGCAACCTCCCTGACCAAGCTCGCCGGGTCTTCGATCCGGCATTTTTCTTGTCGATACCGTGACGTTCGACTTTAGTCAAGCGCACGAAGTCACGAGGGAGCGCGGCGTTGTGCACTGCAACAATCACGCGCACGAATACAAGAGACGATGCCTAGACGTGCAAATGAAACTTACATGTAAAGCGGCTCGGTTTCCAGACCTTGATAGAGGTCCGCGACGAAGGCCGCATAGCCGTTGAACAGCAGCGTCGGCACCCGCTCGTCAGTCCCGATCACCCGTTCGGTCGCCTGACTCCAACGGGGGTGCGGCACCTCGGGGTTGACGTTGGCCCAGAAGCCGTACTCGCTCGCCTGCAGCTCCTCCCAGAAACTGACGGGTCGCTCGTCGGTAAACGTGAAGCGCACGACCGACTTGATCGACTTGAAGCCGTACTTCCAGGGCACGACCAGGCGGACCGGGGCGCCAT
>CAYUKE010000203.1:0-6406 GCA_964445185.1 uncultured Geminicoccaceae bacterium | reverse complement strand
GCGCCTCACCCCCCCGGCGCGGACCGCCGCCGCCGGCGGGGTCGCGGTCAGCATCGCCCAATACCTGCCGACGCAGCTTCTCGGCGCCGGTCGTGTGCCAACGATCACGACCGAGGCGGTCGCGCTCGCGGCCGGCGGCGATCGCCGGCTGGCGGCAGCCTACGGCCTGGCGCAATCGCTGCTGCCGTTCGTCGGCTTCTGGCTCGCCTACGCACTGCCGCAGGTCATCCTACGCAACCGTCGCGGCCTTGGCGGAAGCGCATGAGCGGCGTGCCGCTGATCATCGAAGGGCTCCGCGTCGAGCTCGACGGCGTGCCGGTCGCGGCGCTCGATGCCGTCGTTCCGCCAGGCGAGGTGCTAACCGTGATGGGTGCTTCGGGGTCCGGCAAGTCGACGCTGCTGGCGGCCTTGGTCGGCCTGGTCGACCCAGCCTTCACCGTGCGCGGCAGCATCAGGCTCGGCGACCAGGATTTGGCCCGGCTGCCGGCCGAAGCGCGACGCATCGGCATCCTCTTCCAGGACGCGCTGCTGTTCCCGCACCTCTCCGTCGCCGGCAACCTCCTTTTCGGCATGCCGGCAGCGCCGGGCGATCGCGCCGCGCGGCGTCGGCGCGCGGAAGGTGCGCTCGCTGAAGCCGGGCTCGCAGGCTTCGCCGACCGCGACCCGGCGACGCTTTCCGGTGGTCAGCAGGCCCGTGTCGCCCTGTTACGCGTGCTCCTCGGCGAACCGCGCGCGCTGCTTCTCGACGAGCCCTTCGGCAAGCTCGATGCGGCGCTTCGCGACGATATCCGCGGCTTCGTGTTCAACCGCGTGCGCGCCGGCGCGCTGCCGACCTTGCTGGTGACGCATGATCCAGCCGACGCCGCGGCAGCCGGCGGCCCGCTCATCCACCTCGACGGTGGCGCGCCGCCATAACCGCCGACCGCCGCAACGCGTTTGAGGCCGGACGCAGAACGTCCGGCCTCGACGGGTTTGACTAGGCGGACGTCTCAGGCGGCGGCCGACTTCGTCCGGTGGCGGAGATAGCCGAGACCGGCGAGACCCGCACCCAGCATGAAGATGGCACCCGGCAGCGGCGTGACCGTTATCTTGCCCTTGTAAGCGAGGATCGAGTTGTGCGGCGCGTCTCCGTTGAAGGAGATCGTGAAATCATCACCACCAACGTTACTGAAGGCGAACGAGGACCCGAGCGGATCGGGACCCTGGTTGTTAACGGCGACGGTCGGATCGAGCACCTCATTCAGGAGCGTCCACTTACCGAGTTCGATCCCGTTGAACCACTCGAAGCTGTGGACCTTCACTTCCGGACCATGGGCCGTGAAGGTGAAGCTGTCGTGCTCGTCGGTATAGGAGCGCGGGATGGGGCCGATGCCGAACTTGTCGAGAACCCCGTTGGTCACCTTGGCCAGGCCCTTGGGCAGGCTGACATTGCCGAGAACGCCGACGACGTAACGGGTCTCACCGACGCCGATCTTGCCGAGATCGACGTTGTCGCCGCTGAGGCTGGGCGGCACGACAGAGGCGGCTTTGGTGTCGGTGACGAGGCCAAAGCCGAGCAACAGGCCGGCGAGCACGAGAAAACGAAGCATGGATCCCCCCAAGGCGAGCTACCAGAACGTGACCCGATCATTACACAGTCAGCAGGTTCCGAACAACGAAATTATGCGATCGCGAACGTTAAGCCAGCCTGGCTGAACTTGCGGCAAGCGGTCGCACCGGTGTTGCTCGGCACCCCGTTCCATCGGACGGCGCGCTTACGGCCGCAAGGCCGCCAACGCAAGCGTCCGGCGAGCCGAGCTGCACGGTTCCTAGGCTGCCTCCCGGCGTTGTGACGGCCGACGCCTCGTGTTCGACCGGCGGCAGCGGCGAGCATCGCCTACCGCACCAGGCTTGAAGGCCACGGCCCGACGACGCACGCTCGTCTCGACAGAAAACGAACGGGCAACGCCCGAGGCGATGGGAGGCGCCAGACCATGTCGGACCAAGCAGCCGAGTTGCCCATCGTGCCAGGTATCAGGCCCGGGCTGCGCGTCGTCGTGACCGCCGGCTGTGGCGGCATCGGCCGCGCCATCGCCGATAGCTTTATCGCCAACGGCGCGCGGGTGGCGGTCTCCGACGTCGACGACGCCGCCCTCAATGATTTCCGGTCAGCCCATCCTGCGCATCTCGCCATGGCGGCCGACGCCGGCGTCGAGCGCGATGCGGACACGTTCATGGACGGTGCACTTACGCATCTGGGCGGCCTCGACGTGCTGGTGAACAACGCCGGCATCAGCGGCCCGACCGGCAAGATCGAGCGGCTCGCCGGCGGCGACTGGCGCCGGACGCTGGACGTCAACCTCAGCTCGATCTTCTTCCACACGCGCCGGGCCGTGCCGTCGCTGCGCGATGCCGCCGCCGGCCACGGCGAAGCCTGGATCGTCAATCTCGCCTCGGTCGCCGGGAGGGTCGGCTTCGCCCAGCGGTCCCCTTACGCCGCGTCGAAATGGGGCGTGATCGGGCTCACCCAATCGTTGTCGCTCGAACTCGGCGAGCACGGCATCCGCGTGAACGCGATCCTGCCCGGGCCGGTGGCCGGCGATCAGATCGAACGCGTGTTCGCAGCCCGCGCGCGCGAACTCGGCATCACCGCCGAGGAGGTAAAGACGCGTCGCCTCGAATCGGTCGCGCTCAAGCACCTGGTGACGGCCCAGGACGTCGCCAACATGACGCTCGTTCTGTGCTCGCCGCTCGGCCGCAACGTCGCCGGCCAGCCGGTCAGCGTCTGCGGCCACGCCTTCGCGATGTGAGCGCCGCCGCCGCAGCTCAATCGCCTTCCGCCTCCGCCCACCCGGCATCGAGCCAGCGCAGCGCCGCCGCCGTCGCTTGGCGCCAGTAGGCCCAGTCGTGACCGCCGGCAGCAACCCGCAGGTCAGCCGGCACCTCGGCGGCACGCAGCGCCAGAAACAGCTCCACGGTGCCGAGCTCGAAGCCGAAGGCGTCGTCCTCGCCGGTCGCGAGCAGGATGCGCGGCGGACGGTCGAGACCGGCCAGCGCGTCGATCTGCGCAAACGGTTGCTCGGCGAGGTAGGTGGCGACGTCGAACGGCCGCCCGAAGGCTCCCTGGAACCAGAAGGCGAGCTCGTCGGGCGTGCTCCCGAGCGACCAGCGCTCCCAGGAGAGACCACCGGGCCGGAAGACAGCGGGGCTCAGCGCGATCGCCTGGCCGAAGCGCTCGGGCTGGGCGAAGGCAAGGTGCAGCGCGCCGAAGCCGCCCATCGACAAGCCCATGACTGCCCGGCCCTCGGCCGCTGCCCGGGTCGGCACGGTCGCGTCGATGTGGGCGACGAGATCGCGGGCGATCGCCGTCGCGAAGTCGCCGGGGCCCCCACGGGCGGCACTGTCGACGTACCAGCTCTTGGCACCGGCCGGCATGACGGCGACGAACGGGCGGACGGCGCCGTCGGCCATCAGGCGGTCAAAGAGCGCGTCGACCCGACCGAGTTCGATCCACTCGCGATGCGTTGCGCCGTAGCCGTGGAGCAGATAGACGACCGGGTACGGTGCGGCGCCGACGCTCGGCAGGTAGAGGCCGTAGTCGAGATCGTGGCCGAGCGCCGGGCTGTGGATGCGTCGCTCGAGATCGACATCGCCCGCGGCAGCCGAATGGACCAGAAGGACGAGCGCGATGGCGAGCACGCCGGCGCAGGCGCGCGCCAAGGGCGACATCCGGCTCGCCTTCCGCGGCAACAGCTCAAGCCCAGCCCCGAACTGCAATGCGGTCACCTTGCCTCCAACGCTGCGCAGCTGCGCCCGACCACGCCGATGGCTGCATGGTCTAGGATCGGCGCGCGGCCAACGCACGTCGTGCGATCGGCCCCCGCATGGTCCCGAGCGCCGGACAACCGCCGGATGACGACCGCGTGAGCGACGATCCGACGCGCGGCCCGAATGGCGAGGTCGCGCCGCCGCGACGACACGCCTAGCGCTGGAACGCTCCGCCGTCAGCCGCGGGAGGTCGCCCGATGAACGTGCTGATCGTCTACGCCCACCCGGAGCCGAAGAGCTTCAACGGCGCGATGCGCGACCGCGCCGTCGCGGTGCTCGGCGCGCACGGTCACAGCGTGGTCGTCTCCGACCTCTACGCGATGCGCTTCGAGCCGCGTTCCGACCGTAGCAACTTCACGACCGTGAAGGACCCCGACTTTCTGAAGCTGCAGATCGAGGAGATGCACGCAAGCGAGGCCGGAGGTTTTTGCCGCCGACGTCGAGGCAGAACTCTCGAAGCTCGAGGCGGCCGATCTCCTCATCTTCCAGTTCCCGCTCTGGTGGTTCGGCATGCCGGCCATTCTCAAGGGCTGGTGCGATCGCGTCCTCGTCATGGGCCGCATCTACGGCGGCGGGAAGATCTACCAGACCGGCCGGTTCAAGGGGCGCCGCGCCGTCTGCGCGCTGACCACCGGCGGGCCGGCGCCGGCCTACGCGACGGACGGCTTCAACGGCGACATCATGGGCATCCTCCGGCCGATCCACCGCGGCATCCTCGAATTCGTCGGCTATGACGTGCTCCGCCCGGAGGTCGTCTACGCGCCCGTGCGCCAAGACGACGCTGCCCGAGCCGCCGCCCTCGACGCCTGGGCGACGCGCCTCGCCGACATCGCCGACGAGGCCCCGATCGCGGTCGGGCGCTACGCTTGACGCCCGTCAGGCGCGGATCTTGAAGCCCACCCGGGCGGGGTCCTCCAGCCGGGTGTTGCGGACGATGATGTCGCCCAGCGTCCGCGTCGCGTCGATGGTCGCCATGCCCTCGGGCGCGAACGTCTGGGGGCCGTAGACCGCCTCGGCCAGGAGCGGGTTGGTGAGCGCCTGGGTGAAGGCGTCGTTCGCGACCATCGTGGTCAGCAGCTCGCCCATCATCTGGTCCGGACCGAAGTTCTCGGCGAAGATGCCGACGAACCACTCGAGCCGGTCGATCGAGCCGTACAGGTCGCGCAGCTTCGCCGCCGAGGCGGGATCGTCGGTGAGCGCCTCGAAGCTCTCGACCGGCTTCAGGCCGTAGTGCTCGCGGTAGGCGTTGAAGGGCTGGAGGTTGCACGCCCGCGCCATCACCAAGCTCTGCCGCTTAACGTCCTCGAGGAAGTCGGCGGTGTTGCCCAGACCGATGCGCCCGGCCTTCTGCCGCGACGCGTCGAGGCAGGCGCGCTCCAGTCCGACCTGGAGAAGCCAGCGATTGTTGCGCCTGAGCGCTGCGCTCGGCCGGGTCTCGTCGGCGAACGTCGCGGTCTCCGGGATCAGGTCGTGCCAGCGATACAGCAGCGCGAACTCGACCGAGATCCAGTTGGTGCGATACCAGCGCTCGCGCTCGGCCATTCCCGGCACCGCCATGATCGGGAAGTCGATCGGCGCGATGTGGACAATGTAGTCGCCGATGACGACCTTGAGCAGCTCGACGATGCAGACGTTGCGCGCGGTCTGAAAGAGCCGCTCATCGTCCCATTCCGGATGCGCCCGCTCAAGGAGGCCGGCGACGCGGTTGTGCTCGCGCAGGAAGAGCGCGTTCATCAACGTGTTGCCGAAGGTCGAGTTGCCGTGCTCGAGACCGACGGCAAACGCGTTCAGCTTGTGCTCGTCCGGTGCCGAGCCGAAGACACGCTCGAAGTTGGCCGGTGAGTAGAGCTGCTCGAAGCCCGGCTTGAGGACGACGGCGCCGCCCCGCTCCTCGAACAGGTGCACCGGGTACTCCTCACCGTCGATCGTCTGGCTCTTCAGCCGCCCGCCGACCTGGGCGCGCAGCATCGTCGTCTGCGCCTCGGTCAGGCCGTAGATCTGGCAGAGGTCGATCTCGTGATTGCTCTCGTTCTCGGCAAAGTCCTGGCGGTCGGCCGGCTTCCACTTGGTCCTGAGAAAGCTGTCGGTGAACCACTGGGCGAAGAACGGGAAGAGCAGGCTCGTATCGGTCGCGCGCCGGTCGTCCTTGCGCGCGAACAGCTTGACGACGTCCTCCAAGGGCGGCGGTTTCGGCCCGTCCTCGAGGGCCGGCAGGTGCCGACCGGAAAAGCGCCGGTCGGTGAGGCCGCGCCAGGTCGTGTAGTCGGCCGCCATCGACAACGGCCGCGGCCTTAGTGCTGCGGCGTAGGCGTAGTGGTTGATCAGCTTGCGATTGGCCCAGCGGTGCAAGGGCGGCACCGCGGTGACGACATCGACGAGACGCGCCCGCAGCCACCGACGCACGCCACCCGAAACCGACGCTTCTGCCATGTGTACCCCCCGTCAACTGCAGCGTTGCATCGACAGGCGAACCATGTTCCCAAGCGACACCGCGCCGCCGTGACGAGCTGCACAGCGTGCCACCGGGACGGCGCGACGGGGCGCGTCTAAGCCGCGCGGCGATTGCGGGCGTCTTGGATCGCTTGCCAGACGCGCTGGG
>CAYUKE010000202.1:0-6409 GCA_964445185.1 uncultured Geminicoccaceae bacterium | reverse complement strand
CGATCGTGTCCGCCCGGCAGATCATGTCATAGACCACCGGGTCCTCCGCCGGCACGGTCGCCAGATCAAGGACGCGGCCGTAATGCGCCTCGAGCAATTGAAACGATTTCGCGATGCAGGTGAGCATGCCAAGGCCGAGCACATCCACCTTGATGATGCCGAGCGCGTCGAGATCGTCCTTGTCCCACTCGACGACGGTGCGGTCCTCCATCGCCGCGTTCTCGATCGGCACCAGCTCGTCGAGACGCGACTTGGCGATGACGAAGCCGCCGACATGCTGGGAGAGGTGGCGCGGGAAGCCGATGAGCTCCTTGGCGAGGTCGATCGCGAGCCGGATCGTTCGATGCGTCATGTCGAGACCGGAATCCTTGAGCTTCTCGGGGTCGAGACCGTCGGTGGTCCAACCCCAGACCGTGCGCGCAAGCGCGTCGACCGTATCGAGGGAGAGGCCCAGCGCCTTGCCGACCTCGCGAATGGCCGAGCGCGCGCGGTAGCGGATCACCGTGGCGGCAAGCCCCGCATGCTCGCGACCGTAGGTGTCGTAGATATGCTGGATCACCTCCTCGCGACGCTCGTGCTCGAAATCGACGTCGATGTCGGGCGGCTCGTTGCGCGCCGCGGAGACGAAGCGCTCGAAGAGCAGATCGGCCCGCGCCGGATCGACCGCGGTCACCCCAAGACAGTAGCAGACCGCAGAATTTGCTGCTGAACCTCGGCCTTGGCAGAGAATGCTCCGAGATCGCGCGAAGCGGACGATATCGTCGACGGTGAGAAAGTAGGGGGCGTAGTCGAGGTTGCCGATGAGCTGCAGCTCGTGGCGGATCTGAGCTTCGACCTTGTCGCTGAGCCCTTCCGGGTAGCGCTCGCGGGCGCCGATCCAGGTCCGCCGCTCCAGCTCCGCCTGCGGCGTGCGCCCGGCATAGCTCTCGGGCACAGGGTAGTCGTAGGCGAGCTCGTCCAAGGAGAAGGTACAGCGCGCGACGATGTCGAGGCCGGCCTGGAGCGCGTCCGGATGCTCAGCAAACAGTCGCGCCATCTCGGCCGCGCCCTTGAGGTGGCGTTCGGCGTTGGGCTGCAGCAGCGATCCCGCCTGATCGACGGTGACATGGGCGCGGATGCAGGCGAGGACGTCCTGGAGCGGGCGCCGCTCGGGCCGGTGGTAGAGGACGTCGTTGGTGGCGACGAGCCGGCACTCGGTGGCGGCGGCGAGATCTCGGAGGCGGGCGAAGCGTGCCCGATCGCGGCCGTCGAAACGCGGCGACGCGACGAGATGCGCACGCTCGGAAAAGACGCCGCGAAGCTCGCCGAGCCATGTCTTGAAAGTGCCATCCGCAAGCCGCGGCACGAGCGCTGCGACAACAAGACCGTCGGCCGTGTCGGCGTAGAGATCGTCGAGGGACAAGTGGCACTCACCCTTCGGCGCGCGACGCCGGCCCTTGGAGATGAGCTTGGCGAGGCGCGCATAGGCCGGACGGTCGATGGGCCAGGTGAGCAACGACCGGCCGCAGACAAAGTCGAGGCGCACGCCGACGAGGAAGCGCAGTCCCACCTCCTTCGCCGTCACGTGCGCACGGACGAGCCCCGCGAAGCTGTTCCGGTCGGTCACGGCGAGTGCAGCGAGGCCCTGCTCGGCCGCGCGCAGGATCAGCTCCTCGGGGTGAGAGCCGCCCTCGAGGAAGGTGAAGTTCGTGATCGTCTGAAGTTCGGCATAGGCCGACATCGGCAAGCGCGATCAGCCGTCGGCCCGGGCGACGTCAGTCATCGGATGTCGCTCGCCGGGTTGCATGAGGATCGATGCGAAGACATCAGGCGAAGATGCCGTCGAGCGTCCAGCCGGGTTGCCGGGCAGCGCCCCAGCTGCCCTCACGACGAACCCAGAGGCGGCGGCCGTCCTCGATCTCGAGGCGGTGATAATCGCGCGCGCAGCCGTCCGGATCACGCCACCATTCGGGCTCGATCCGCTCCGGCCCCACCGCCGCGATGACGCGCTTGACCGCCCCGTCGAGCCGCAACAGGCGGGGCGGACCGTCTGGCACCTCGGCAACAGCACCGACGGGACGCGGCGTCGTGAGCAGGCGCAAGGGCCGCGGCGGACGCTCGGGCCAAGGCATCGCGCGCGCCGGTACGTCGAGGGCCGGCACCTCACGGACGGCACGCTCGGGCCAGTGACTGTCCTGCGGCTGGAGACGACGGACGCGTGCGGTGCCGAGCCGCTGCGCCAGACGCTCGACGAGCCGGGCCTCGGCCTCACGCCGCGCGACGTCGCCACCCTTGCCGTCGTTGCCGGCAGTGATCTGGCGCGCATCGAGTGGCTCGATGTCGATGGCGGCGAGCCTGAGGCACTCGATGCCGAAGCCGATATCGAGGCCGTCGAGGGTATCGCGGAAGAGGCGGAACAACGCCTCGGGCTCACGGCTCGCGGCGGCCGTTCGGACCTCGCGCCGATGCAGCGCGCCGTCGAGCCGGGCGAGCTCAAGGCAAAGCGTGCGAGCGCCCATCCGAGCGTGATCGAGTTCGCGGCAGAGGCTGGCGAGCGCATCCGCGAGCGCTGCCTCGATGCCTTCGGTCGTGCCCAGAGGCTCGGCCCAGGCGAGGCGCACCGCGTGGCGGGCCGGTGCCGCGAGCCGCTCGAACGGCGTCTCCATGCGGCCCATGAGCCGGTGTAGCTGGACGACCGGCGCGGCACCGAAACGGGTTGCCAGCGGCGCGTGCGGCACGGTCTCGAGGTCGCGCACGCGCTTGAAGCCGAGCCGCGCCAAACCTTGAGCCATAGACGTGTCGAGACGCAGCGCGGCGATGGGCAGATCGAGCAAGGCCGCTTCGGTTCGGCTCGAAGCGAGCACGCCGCCAACACCGAAACGCGCCCAGGCCCATGCTGCAGCCGGGCTCGCGGCACTCGCCGTGCGCGCCCGGAAACCGAACCGGCGAAGCCGCGTCTCAAGGTCGGCCATGAGACTAGCCTCACCGCCTGCGAGGTGGGCGCAACCGGTGATGTCGAGAAGGACGCCGTCATCGCCGTCCGTCGCCACCCAGGGGCTGTAGCGGCCACACCAGAGCGCCAATGCCGCAAGCGCAGCGGCATCGCGCGCGCCATCGGCGTCGGCGACGACCAGTGCCGGACAGATCGCCCGGGCATCGGCAAGGCTGAGACCAGGCTGGAGCCCGCGGGCCGACGCCTCGGGCGTGAGCGCATGCAATCGCGGCCCACCCGCCTCGATGCGCAGGAGCGCCAGGGGGGCGCCGTCGTGGGTGGGCTCACACGCGCGCCGTGTCGCGAGCCGGAAACGATCCGTGGGCCAGGTCGGCAACCAGAGCGAAACGTAGCGTCGGCTCATCGAAGCACACCTCGAAACGATTGGGCACCGCGCCCTTGGCGCGCCAGAGCAAGGCGCGCCAAGCCAGCGGGGCGAGCGTGTTGGCAGGACAGACGGATGTTGCCGAGGACAGCGGACGGACCTGCCAGCGGGTCAGGGCGGCGCTGGGCTCGATTGCGGGCGCAACCGAGCGAAGCAGCAGGCCCGCGCCGCCACCGGCCTCGGCGGCGAGCTGCAGCCGACGGGTCGCAAAGAGGTCGACACGCTCGACCTCGGCGACGGCGACCGCGACCGCCGGCGAGCGCAGGGCCTCCTCCATGGCCCAGAGCACTTCCGTATCGTCGTCGCCGTCGACCACGACCAGACGCTCGGTGTCCCACCCAAAGCGGGCGAGACCCGGTCCGTAGAGGCGGCCCTCGTCGTGCACCCGGCGACGATGCTGACACCAGACGGCGAGACCACAGCGGACACGCGAGACCCGGCCGGCGAGGGCCGCCGTGAAGCCAGAAGCCGCCAAGCCGGCGATCTCATGCAAGGCCGCAAGCCGCAGCCCGCCGCCGGGCAACGCCGCATCGATCGCCGCCTCGCCGAGGGGTGTCGCGGGCATCACCACAGGCGCCGCGTGGCCGCTCGCCTCAAGGCGACCGACCCGGACCCGCAAGGCCTCGAGCCGGCGCCGGCGGTCGATGCAGTCGGTGGTCGGAAGGAAACTTGCCGGCATCGTACCATGGACGTTTGCTGGTGGGAGGACGCACCCAGATGTTCTATAAATGTTCTATAGCCGCTTGATGTCTGTCAAGCGCTTAGAACAAAAATAGAACACGGCTTTGTGCGTCTCGCTCTGCAGCGCATGTGAGGATGGCGGCCAGGCACCTTCGCACTTGCGAAACGTGACGAAAAAGACCACTGCTGACGCATGCTTACGGTGGACCGGTCATCGTCCGTCAGGCCCGAGCGTGGCGAGCGATGCACAGTGAAGCCGCCGCTGTGCGCCAGCCCGCACTACGCTATGGATAAATCCCGCCGCGCGGCCGGAGTGTCCGCGGTGGCTGTCGATCGCTACTGAACGTCGCCTCGGACCGCGTCGGGAGTGAAAGTTTGGAAAAGATCCAACAGGCCATCGAGCGCGCACGGCGGCAACGCGACGCTCAGCCCACCCTATCCCGACATGCCGCGACCATGCGTGGCGATCCGGCTTCCGGACCGCTGCTCGATGCCGTTCGCACTGTCAGCCTAACGCCCGCTCATCTCACCCGTAACCGGGTGATCGCCGCCTCCCACGATGACAAGCGGGCTGACGTGTTCCGGGCGCTTCGCACCCAGGCGCTGCTACGCCTCCAGGTTCTCGGCGGGCGCAGCCTGGCAATCGTCAGCGCCCGCGATGGCGAGGGCAAGACGCTCGTCGCCAGCAATCTCGCCTTCAGCCTGGCCCGCCGCGCCGAAGGCCCCGTCGTCCTCGTTGACCTCGACCTGCGTCGGCCGTCGGTCCATCGCACCCTTGGCATCACAGCCGAGCATGGCATCGCCGACGTCATCGAACAGCAGGCTGAGCTGATGGACGTCCTCGTCAAGGTCGACGGTCTACCACTCTACGTCCTGCCGCAGCCGCAGCCCACGACCCACGCATCCGAGCTCACCGGCCATGCACGAACCGGCGATCTTTTGACGCGCATCGCCGACCTCGTCCGCGATGGCTACGTCGTTGTCGATTGCCCGCCCATTCTCCTCACCGACGAATCGCTAATGATCCAACGTTTCGTCGACGGCTGCCTCCTCGTCGTCGAGCAGGCACGAACGCGTCGTGACGACGTCCAGCGCGTCACCGAGCTGCTCGACGAGAGCAAGTATCTCGGCAGCGTCATCAATCGCGCGGAAGCGGCGTCGACCTACTCGCATTTCGGCTATCGCTGAGCAAGGTCGGGAGGCTGCCCATGTACGAGCATCAGTTCGGCCTCCGCGAGAAGCCCTTCTCCCTGCTTCCCGACCCGCGCTTCCTCTATGCCGGCCACACGCACAAGATGGCCATGCACATGCTGGAGTACGGTCTGTCGGAGCAGACCGGCTACGTCGTCCTGACCGGCGAGGTCGGCACCGGCAAGACGACGCTGCTGCGCCACCTTCTCAACACGGCCGATCAAACCGTGGTCATCGGCCTCGTCAGCAACACGCACGAGACTTTCGGTGAGCTGATGAAGTGGATCATGCTCGCCTTCGATCTCGACTACCGTGACGCCGACGCGGTGCAGCAGCACCGCGCCTTCACCGATTTCTTGATTCAGCGCTACGCGCAGGGCCATCGGGTCGTGCTGGTCATCGACGAAGCCCAGAATCTCGGCCAGCAAGCGCTCGAGCAGCTGCGCATGCTGTCCAAAATCAACTCCGGCACGGACCATCTCCTCCAGCTCATCCTGGTTGGCCAGCCCGAGTTGCGCGCCATGCTGAACCAAGTGGAGCTTCGCCAGTTCGTCCAACGCATCTCCATCGACTACCATCTGAAGCCGCTCGACCTCGACGACACCCGAGCCTATGTCCACCACCGGTTGGTGACGGCTGGCGGCTCACCCGAACTCTTCGAGGAGCCGGCCGTCCACGCCGTCCACTATTTCACCCGCGGCCTGCCCCGATTGATCAATTCGTTGTGCGATCTCGCCCTGGTCTTCGCATTTGCAGAAGACCGGCGGCGCGTGGACCACAACACCATCTTCAGCGTCATCGAGACCCGGCTTCGCGACGGTTTGTCGACATTCAGCCCACTACCCGATTTGCCCACCCGTGAGCTGCAGATGGAAGCCGTTCTCGGCGACCTACGGCCACGCGTGGCCAATGGCGCCTACGGCGACTAGTGCGGCGGCGCAGTCCCACGGTCCGCAACGTCCGCCGCGGCACTGGCCGGCGCGCCTAGGTCTCTGTCGCCGTTGAGCACGTCTTCGCCGTGCAGAGGCGCCGCCTCTGGCTCGATACCCGCACCATCGACAAGGCTCGCGCCGAAGCGAAGTCCGGCGTCGCCAACCTCGCCACCAACATGCTCAGGCTCACTTGGCTCGAGACCCGACACGTGTCCGGATGAGCCACACGCCCCGTCACCGGCTCGGAAC
>CAYUKE010000201.1:0-6429 GCA_964445185.1 uncultured Geminicoccaceae bacterium | reverse complement strand
CAGGCCGATGAGAACTGGCCTCGCCTCCACCCCTTCTGATGTATTGGTCCGGTGTCGCCGCTCAGGCGGCGCCGGACCCGTCGCTTAACGCAAGCGCATCCGGTCAACTGCTCCTGCAGCGCCTCTTGTAGGTGACGTTCACCCGTTCCGATGCGCGCAAGAGCCAGGTGAGAAGTAACGAGAAAGCGACGAACGCGACGATGCCGATCTGGCGCGGATCAACAGCGTCGTCGGGCCCGGGCGCCGCCTGCACATGCGCGGTGAAGAGCTGGCCGAGGCCGCCCGTCAGCCAGATGCCGGCGATCGCCAACTCGGGGAACCAGCGCCAGAGGCGGACACCGGTGACGAGGATCGCCACGTTGATCGCGAAGGTGAGCGCGATCAGCCACGCTGGCCGGTCGGACCCTTCACCATACTGGATCCACTCGATGGCGTCGGCGACGAGCGCAAAGAGGATCAGCCCGAAAAACACGAACAGCCAGCCGCCGACGCCGTGCAGCGGATGAGCGCGTGCCTCGGCGGGCGAGAGGTCGCGCCAGCTCAACCTTCGTCCGCCGCGGCGACGAGGTCGGCCATGCGGTCAACCGCCGCCAGGATCCGTGCGATGTCGGCGTCGCGCGACAGTCGGTGCTCGCCGTCCTTGACGAGCTCGACCGTGACGTCGTCGCTTGCCACGTGCGCGGCGAGCCGCATCGATGTCTCCCAGGGAACGTCGGGATCACGCTGGCCGTGGATCAGATGCATGGGGCAAGAAATGGGTAGCGTGTCACGCATGACCAGATGCGCACGGCCTTCCTCAACCAGCCTCAGCGTGATGGGTGTCGGCGCATCGTCGTAGTCGGAGGGCTCGTAGTGAACGCCGTGCTCCAGCAGCGCCGTTCGCTGCGCCGGGGTTGCCGCCTGCCAGATTAGGTCCTCGGTGAAATCCGGCGCCGACGCGATCCCGACCAGGCCGCGGACCCGCGTCAGGCGCGCCCGGGCGACCAGCAGCATCATCCACCCGCCCATCGACGAGCCGACCAGGACCACCGGTCCCGAGGTCGCCGCGTCGACGACCGCGATCGCGTCCGCGGCCCACTCGCCGACACAGCCCTCCTCGAAGCGACCGGACGAGCGCCCATGTCCCGAATAGTCGAAGCGGGTGAAGGCGCGCCCGCGCTCGTTGCAGCGGGCCTCGAGCGCCAACGCCTTCGAGCCTTCCATGTCGGAGCGGAAGCCAGTGAGGAAGACGACGTGGGGCGATCGGCCTTGATGGGTGACATGGGCGATGCGGCGGCCGTTGGCGTCGAGGAAGGCGGGCGCGATCATTCGGGAATCCGGTCTTCTGGCAGGCTCGTTGGCCGTGCTACGGCATCGCCGGGCGAACGCAACCCCTGCGCCCCGGAGGAGCACCGCTGCCCGCTACCCCGACGGTTCTCCAGGTCCTGCCGCGGCTCGACAGCGGCGGGGTGGAGCGCGGCACGCTCGAGGTCGCCCGCGCCCTTCTCGAAGCCGGGTTCGGTGCTGTTGTCGCCGCCGAGCCGGGAAGACTCGTCGCCGAGCTCGAGGGATTCGGCGCACGGTTCGTTCGGTTGCCACTCGCAGCCAAGAACCCACTCGTCGTCGCCCGCAACGTCGCGCGTCTGGAGGAGCTGATCGGCGAGGCCGGCATTGAACTGGTTCACGCCCGGTCCCGGGCACCGGCCTGGAGCGCACGCCTCGCTGCCCGTCGCCGTCAGGTCCCCTTCGTCACCACGTTCCACGGCGTCTACGGTGGCGCCGCCAACCCGCTGAAGCGCCGCTACAACGCCGTCATGGCAGCCGGTGCGAAAGTTATCGCCGTGTCGGACTTCGTCGCCGCCCACCTTCGCGCGGTCTACGGCGTCGACGAGGCGCGCCTGCGGACCATCCCGCGGGGTGTCGATCTGGCCGCGTTCGATCCTGCGGCCGTCGACGACGACCGCCGCGAGACGCTGCGCCGCGCGTGGTCCTTGCCGGCCGGGGCTCGGGTCGTCCTGCTCGTCGGCAGGCTGACGCGGCTCAAGGGTCATCGCGTCCTGGTCGAGGCGCTGGGCCGCCTTAGTCGCACGGATCTTCACGCTGTGGCGGCGGGGCCGCTCGAGGCCGACAGCGGCTATGTCGCCGAGGTGCAGCGGTTGGCGGCGGCGACTGGGTTGGGCGGGCGGCTTCACCTCGTCGGCACCGTCGCGGATATGCCGGCGGCCTACGCCCTTGCCGAGGTCGTGGTCTGCCCGTCATCGAGCGAGGCCTTCGGGCGGACGTCGATCGAGGCGCAGGCGATGGGTGTACCGGTCGTCTTGCACCGTGTCGGCGGATTGCCCGAGACGGTGATCGACGGGGTTTCCGGGCGGGTCGTGGCGCCAGGCGATCCGGCGGTGTTCGCCGACGCCATCGCTGAGATGCTCGACGTCGCCGACGACGCGCGCGCCGCCCGCGCCGAAGCGGCGATGGCCTTCGTTCGGCAGCGCTACGCGCTATCGCGCATGCTGGAGTCGACGCTTGCCGTCTACCGCGAGGTGCTCGCCGACCGAAACTTGCGAGTTTAGAGGCGCCAGTGTTCGCCGACCCAGGCGGCCGGGGGCAGGCGAAAGCGCTTGCCGGGCCAGATGCCGGCGATCGCGTCGTTCGGCTTCGGCTTGCCGTGGAAGGCAATGATCCGAGCGCCCGCGGGCAGCCGTGCCGGAAGGATGCGCTTGAGCGGACCCTTCGGTAGGCAGTGCACCTTGTAGCTCCGCACCCACGGCGCCGGCCACCAGGTCAGGTCGCCGATGGTGCGGCTCACGAAGATCTGCTCGTTGTCGACGCTGTCGACGGCGCCATCGGGGTCCCGCTCGAACGCGTCGAGCACGTTCTGCTGCATCCGCGGCTTGAACCTGAAGACGGACGTGTTGCCGATCCGACTGAACGGTGTCGTCCAATTCTTGATGACGCAGAACGCGCCGGGATGGTCGAAAAAGGGATCGATCGGCCCGGTGATCACCACGTCCAGATCGAGGAATAGGATCGGGCCTGCAAGGTCGGCCGTCGCCTCCCCGAACACCGAGATCTTGCGCCAGCCGCTGAACGGCTGATCGTTGCGCCCGAGCGCGATCGGCGGGAGGGGCCGGCAGCTAACGCCAGAATCGATTCCGGCGTCGTCGTCGGTGAAGCAGACGATGTCGTGGGGGCGCGACAGGTTGCGGCGGACCATGGCCGCGAGAACGTTGACGTCGAGCGCGGTGTACCCCGTGCCCCATTTCATGCAGACGACCGTCGTCACCGCGTGGCTCCCGGCAGATTGACGCGCCTCATTCGGCGATCGCCGGTCGCTGCACAAGGCTTGGCGCAAGCTTCTTCCGGCGGCAGCCCGCCGCGTGGTAGCAAAAACGCGTGGCGGATCGCGCCCCGACGGAGAACCGAGGAGCATGAGCCGGCCCCCAGCATCCGTCCTGCACGTCCTGGCGAGCCTCGACGACGTCGCGTCGGTTCGAGCGGTGCGGGTGCTCGCCGCCGGTTTGACCGCAGCGGGTTGGCGCGTGCTCGTGGCAGTTGGTCCGGGCGCCCGGGCTGCCGACGTCTTTACGGCAGGCGCGCGCGTAATCGACGTGGACCTTACACCCGGGGGCCTATGGCGGAGCTGGCAGGGTGCTGCGCGTCTCGAAGCGCTCATCGCTGACGACGACGTCGACATCGTCCATGCCCACGGTCCCACGGCGGCGGTCGTGCGCCGCGCGGTTCGACGTTCGACGGTGCCCTGGGTTGCGAGCCCGGGAGACGCACTCGAGGAGGCGCACCGCGAAGCATCGCGTCTCGTTGTCCCGACGGTGTATGCCGCCGATCGGCTGCGGGCCGGTTTTGGCATTGCGCCGGAGCGGGTGCACGTCGTGCCGCCGCCGGTCGATCTCGCGCGTCTCGATCCCGCCGCAATCGCGCCCCCCGACGTCGATGCGTTGCGCCGGCGTTGGCGGCTCGCCGACGCGGAGGCGACGGTCGTCCTGCCCCTTCCAACCGGTCCGACGGCCGGGCACATCCATCTGCTCCGTGCGCTGAAGCGCCTGCGCCGTGACGATGTCGTCTGCGCTTTCCCCACCGATGACGAAGGCGCCGACCGGCACCGCAAGCAGATTGACTTGTTCGCCCGCACGGCCGGGATCGAGGCGCAGGTGCGGTTCGTGGCGCCGCCGGGAGACGAGCGGCTCGTCCTCGCCGCAGCGTCGGTCGTCTGTCTGCCGGCCGAGGCACCCGATGCCGCCGCAGAGCGCGCGGCACTCGAGGCGCAGGCGATGGGCGTGCCGGTGATCGTCCATGCGGTCGGCGGGCTCGTTGACGCCATCATGCCGGCTGCCACGGGCTGGGCCGTCGACGTTGGCGACGTCGAGGCGCTCGCTGAGGCGCTTCAGCTTGCGCTGGCGATGCCGCCGGCCGTCCGTGCGCGGTCCGCCGCCCGGGCAAGGGCGTTCATCGAGGAGGAGTTCGGCGAACCGCGCGTGGTGGAGGCCACTACCGACGTCTATCGTGCGGTGCTCACGGCCGGGTTGGAGCCCGCGGGGAACCGCCCGTGAGGGTTGGGCTCGTGGCTGTCCTGACAGGTCTTGCCGTCGCCTGCGCCCTGGCGCTGCCGTCAGTGGCGCTCTTGCCCAATTCATGGGCGGCTGTCGGGCGGATAGACGTCGCCGGTCGCGGCTTCTGCACCGGCACGGTCATCGGCGACCGGGAGGTTCTCACTGCCGCCCACTGCCTGTTCCGGCCGACGACCGGCGATGTTGTCGCGCTGCACGAGGTCGAGTTCCAAGTCGGCTTGTGGGGCGACGACGTCGTCCGGCGTGTCCGGCCGCGCGCGGCGCGCTTCGTCGACGGCTACCGGCCGCGCGAGCTGAACGCGCTGCCCGTGCTGGCCCGCGACCTGGCCGTGCTCGAGTTCGACGAGCCCTTGGGCGTCGTGCCGATGCCGTTCCAGCCGTCCTCTCTGGTTCTCCCATCGCGGCTCTCCGCGGCGCGCTACGGAAGGAGCCACCCGGACCGTGTCGGCGTCGCCCATGGCTGCCCCGTTCGTCGCAGCCTGCACGGGCTTTGGCAGGTCGGCTGCCTGGGCGAGGACGGCAACTCCGGCGCGCCGCTCTTGGCGCCGTCCCGCGACGGTCCACGGATCGCTGGCATCGTCGTCGCGGTCCGCACCGACTCCAGGCGGCGCTGGATGCTCGCCGTGCCGCTCGACGGTGGCCGGGCATTGCCGCGCGGCTTGGCCGCGGCGTTGGGCGACAAGCGCCGCTAGGTCAGCCCCCAGGGCGCCTGAGATGGCGGCTCAGAGTTCGATCCAGTAGCGTCTCAGCGGACCCCCGCCGAAGATGTCGTCGACAATGTCCTCAAGGACGCCGCCGTTCGCTTCGATGACACGCGCGGATGCGATGTTGTCGTCGTGGCAAGTGATCAGGAGGCGGGTGAGACCGCGCCGCGCTGCCGCTTCCTTGCCGAGGGCCAGCAGCCGCTTGCCAAACCCGCGGCCGCGCAGGCTCGGACGGATGCCGTAGCCCATATGGCCGCCCGAGAGACGCAGATAGTCGTTGAGCACGTGGCGAAAGCTGAGCTCGCCGACGAACGTCGCGTCGACGACGAGCCAGTGGAGCGAGACCGGGACCGGCGACACGCGTCGCCCGTTGGGAAGGATGATGTCGCCCGTCTGCTGTAGCCGCGCGGCGAGGAATCCGTCGAAGTCGCGCTCGATGGCGGCGATTTCGCGCGGTCGCAGCGCTGGCCGGTTGCCACGGCGAAACCCTTCGCGAAGTGCCTTGATGAAGCTCTCGCGGTGGCGTGCGCTCGGCGCTTCGAGACGGGCTGCGGCGGGATCGATCCGGTCCAGCTTCAGGGCCCGGGCCGCTCGGGTAGCGGGATCAACTCGACCTCACCCGGCACGGCATCGAAGCGGCTGGCCCGCCAATCGGCCTTCGCTTGCTCGATGCGCTCGCGCGACGCGGAGACGAAGTTCCACCGGATGAAGCGCGGCCCGTCCATCGGCTCGCCGCCGACTACCATCAGCCGCTCGGCGCCGTTGCTTCGAGGGTGAGCGCGTCGCCGGGCCTGAAGCCAAGCAGCTCGCCAGCGGGATGCGCGGCTCCGGCAACCTTGACCGCGCCCTCCGCGACGTAGACTGCCCGCTCGGCGTGCTCCGCGTCGATCGCGAGCCGGGCGCCTGGGTCGACCGCGACGTCGGCGTAGATCATATCCGTGAAGGTTGGCACCGGCGACCGCGCGCCCCAAACGCGATCGGCGACGACCTGCGCCCGCAAGCCCCTGTCCTCGACAACCGGCATCGTCCCCTCGGCGTGGTGGGCAAACGATGGAACGTCTTTCTCGTGGGCCTTTGGCAACTCGACCCATGCCTGGACGCCAAAGAGCGCTGCGCCCTTGCCACGTTCTTCCGCCGAGGTCCGTTCCGAATGGGCGATGCCGCGG
>CAYUKE010000200.1:0-6484 GCA_964445185.1 uncultured Geminicoccaceae bacterium | reverse complement strand
CGCACCGCCGTTGATCACGTTCATCATCGGCACCGGCAGATCGCGCGCCTGCGTGCCGCCGACATAGCGATAGAGCGGCAGGTCCAGCGCGTTCGCCGCTGCCTTGGCGACAGCGAGGCTGACGCCGAGGATCGCGTTCGCCCCGACCCGGCCCTTCGTGTCCGTGCCGTCGATCTCGATCATCGCCGTGTCGATCGCGACCTGCTCGATGGCGTCGCGGCCGATGATGGCATCGGCGAGCTCGGCGTTCACGGCATCGACGGCCTTGCGCACGCCCTTACCGACATACCGCTGCTTGTCGCCATCGCGCAGCTCGAGTGCCTCGCGAACACCGGTCGAAGCGCCGGAGGGAACCGCAGCGCGACCCTCCGTGCCGTCGGCGAGGACGACGTCCACCTCCACCGTTGGGTTGCCCCGGCTGTCCAGAATCTCGCGGGCGTGGATCTCGACGATGTCGGTGGTGCTCATGGCCGTCCCCTCAGCTTGACGCGACGCGGGCGCGCCCTTTGACCAGTTGGTCGATTGCCCGAAGCTCCTGCAACAGGCCTTCCAGCTCCGCAAGAGGGATCATGTTGGGGCCGTCACTCGGCGCCCGGTCGGGATCGGGGTGCGTCTCAACAAAAAGACCGGCAATGCCGACCGCCACGGCCGCCCGAGCGAGCACCGGCACGAACTCGCGCTGGCCCCCGGAACGCCCGCCAAGACCGCCCGGCTGCTGGACGGAATGGGTGGCGTCGAACACCACGGGCCAGCCGGTCGCCGCCATCACCGGCAGGCCGCGGAAATCCGAGACGAGGGTGTTGTAGCCGAAGCTGGTGCCCCGCTCCGTCAGCATCAGCCGCTCGGCGCCGAAGCTCTCGACCTTGGCGGTCACCTGGAGCATGTCCGCCGGCGCCAGGAACTGACCCTTCTTGACGTTCACGACAGCGCCGGTTGCCGCGGCCGCAGCGAGGAGATCGGTCTGACGGCAGAGAAAGGCTGGGATCTGCAGGACGTCGCAAGAAGCGGCCGCCGGCGCGCACTGCCAGCTCTCGTGCACGTCGGTCAGCGTCGGTAGGCCGGTTCGCACGCGCACCTCGGCGAGGATGGCGAGCCCGGCCTCCATCCCGACGCCGCGAAAGGACTTGGCGCTCGTGCGGTTTGCCTTGTCGAAGGAGGCTTTGAAGACGCAACCGATGCCGAGCCGCGCCGTGATCGCCTTGAGGATCTCTGCCACCTCAAGCGCATGGTCCCGGCTCTCAAGCGCGCAGGGACCGCAGATCACGGCGAACGGACGATCAGCGGCGAAAACGACATCGCCGACGGTCACGGTGCGCATCGGGGCCGGCGCCATCGTCAAACGAGGCGCGACTGGGTGAGCGCGGCGCCAACGAAGGCGCGAAACAGCGGATGCGGCGCGAACGGCCGAGACTTCAGCTCCGGATGAAACTGAACGCCGACGAACCATGGATGGTCCGGGTTCTCGACGATCTCGGGCAAGCGCCCGTCCGGCGACATCCCCGAGAAGCGCAGCCCCGACGCCTCGAGCCGCTGGAGATAGTTGACGTTGACCTCATAGCGGTGGCGATGGCGCTCGGAGATCTCGGCCTCGGCGTAGACCTCGTGCACCAGGCTGCCCTGTTGCAGCCGGGCCGGATAGGCGCCGAGCCGCATGGTTCCGCCAAGGTCCCCCTCGGCGTCGCGCCGCTCCACTTGGCCGTCCTTCTCCCACTCGGTCATCAAGCCGACCACCGGGTCGGCACACGGTCCGAACTCCGTCGAGCTGGCGCCCCGGAGCCCGGCGAGGCTGCGCGCCGCCTCGATGACCGCGAGCTGCATTCCGAAGCAGATCCCGAGAAAGGGAATCAGCCGCTGGCGCGCGAAGGTCACGGCGGCGATCTTGCCATCGGTTCCGCGCTCGCCGAAACCGCCGGGCACCAGGATCCCGTTGACGTCGCCGAGGCTCGTGGCGGCGGCGTCGCGCTCGAAGATCTCGCTGTCGATCCAGCGGGCAACGACCCGAACACGATGCGCGATGCCGCCATGGGCGAGCGCTTCGCCGAGCGACTTGTAGGCGTCCAGCAGCTCCGTGTACTTGCCGACGATGGCGATGGTGACCTCGCCTTCCGGCCGGCGGATAGCATCGACGACCCCTTGCCAGCGGTCGAGGGTCGGACGCTCGTCATGCGCCAGGCCGAGCTTGCGAAGCACGGCCTGATCAAGCCCGGCGCGGTGGTAGTCGATCGGCACTTGGTAGGTCGTCTCGACGTCGAGCGCCGGGATGACGGCGTCGACCGGCACCGAGCATTGCAACGAGATCTTGCGCCGCGCGGCCTCGCTGATCGGGTGCTCGGATCGGCACAGCAGAACGTCTGGCTGAATCCCGATGGCCCTCAGGTCGCGCACGGAATGCTGGGTCGGCTTTGTCTTCAGCTCGCCCGCCGATCGCAGGAAAGGCAGCAGCGTCACGTGGACGTAGGCGCACTGGCCCGGGCCGAGCTCATAGCCCATCTGGCGGATCGCCTCGAGAAAGGGCAGTCCCTCAATGTCTCCGACCGTGCCGCCGACTTCGACCAAAACGATGTCGACGTCCGCCGTGTCCCGCATGATGCGATCGCGGATGGCGTTGGTGACGTGCGGCACGACCTGGACCGTGCCGCCGAGATAGTCGCCGTGCCGCTCTTTGTGGAGCACCTCGGCGTAGATCTGCCCGGCGGACACGCTGTCGCTGCGCCGCGCGGGGACGCCGGTAAACCGTTCGTAATGGCCGAGGTCGAGATCGGTTTCCGCGCCGTCGTCGGTGACGAAGACCTCGCCGTGCTGGAACGGCGACATCGTGCCTGGATCGACGTTGAGATAGGGGTCGAACTTGCGAAGGCGGACGCGATACCCGCGTTCCTGGAGAAGGGCGCCGAGTGCCGCCGACGCCAGCCCCTTGCCGAGGGAGGAGACCACGCCGCCGGTGATGAATACGAACCGCGCCATGGGCCCTCCTTATCGCCGGAAGTGTTCCCGGAGACAAGAGGGAAAGCGGCGCTTTTCCACCGAGAATTGAGCAGCGTGAGGCCGATCCGTCACTCGGCGATCGGCGCCTGGGGTATTGCAGGTTCCGTCGGAACAGCCGGTAGCTCGGCCGGCACTTCGGTCGGTATCGCATCCAGCACCGAGGACGGCTCCTCGCCGGAACTCGCCAGGATCGCCAGCAGCAAGCTTGTCCCGATGAAGCAAGCGGCGAGGATCGACGTGGTACGCGTCAGGAAATTGGCGCCACCGCGTGCCGTGAACAGTCCGCCAAAACTCGTCCCTCCGCCACCGCTGAGACCGCCAAGACCGCCGAGCGCCCCGCCGTCGGTCTTCTGCAGCAGAATGACGCCGACCAATGCCAGCGCAATCAACAGGTGAATGACGAGGACGACCTGCTCCATGACGCGACCTTGCTGCTCCCGCAGAATTTAGGTTGGGTTGCCGAGACCCGCTGCATAGATGGACCAGAACCCGTCGGCATCGAGGCTGGCCCCGCCAACGAGGGCCCCATCGACATTCTCGACCGCAAGGATCTCGGTCGCGTTCTCCGGCTTCACCGAGCCGCCGTAAAGGATCCCGATCTCGGCCCCGTCGGCAAAACGCGCCGCCAGCTTCTCACGTATGAAACCGTGCGCGCGGGCGATCTCGCGGGTCGTCGGCGTCCGCCGGGTGCCGATGGCCCAGACGGGTTCGTAAGCAACGACGACGGTGGTCGAGGTCGCCGCGTCGGGCAGGCTCCCCGCGAGCTGGGTCTGCAGACGCTCCAACGTGTCGCCGGCCAGATACTCGGCCTCGGTCTCGCCGATGCAGACGACTGCGAGCAGGCCCTGGCCGAGCGCCGCGTCGGCCTTGGCTTGGACCTGGGCATCGGTCTCGCCGTGATACTGCCGTCGCTCGGAGTGACCGACGATGACCGCCGTCGCGCCGGCCTCTTTCAGCATCGACGGCGCTAGGTCACCGGTGAAGGCGCCGCTGTCGCGCGCGTGGCAATCCTGCGCGCCCAGGAGGATCGGTGTGCCGCGCGTCCAACCCGCGGCGGATCCAAGTAGCGTTGCTGGAGGAAAGACCCCGAGCGTTCCAGCGAGCGAGCCGCCGGCACGTCCCCTGAGGGCAGCCACCCGCGCCTCGCCGTCGGCGAGGAGACCATTCATCTTCCAGTTGCCGAGCACGATCGGCCGCTTCAGGCTCACCGCGTCGTCTCCCTTGCACGTGTCGGGCGCCTGTAGCACGCCGAACACGACGCGCCCACCCCTGCGCCACGCCCGTTGCGGGCCATAGTTCCTCTTTCTATCAATGCACCAGCCGGTGTCGGCTCCGTCGCTTCGCCTCGTCAGGGAGAACCCATGCTCGCGGCCCTTCGCAATGTCGTCCGGAGCTTCTTTTTCAAGATCTTCCTGGGTTTGCTCGTCCTCAGCTTCGCGATCTGGGGCGTCGGCGACATTTTCGTCGGCGGCTCGCCCAACCGCGTCGCGACGGTGGGCGAGCTCGAGCTGACCGCGATGGAAGTCGACGACCGCTTTCGCCGCGCGCTACAGGAGCTGCAGCAGCGCTCGCCGGAGCCGATCACGCGGACCGACGCCATTCGTCTCGGCTTTCTTGAGCAGACCCTGCAGAGCCTTGTCGCCCAGGGGCTGATCGATGCCGAGGCGCGGCAGTTGGGCCTGACGACGCCGGATGCCACGGTTGCCGCCATGATCGCCGAGGAACCCGCATTCCAACAGGGCGGACGGTTCGATCGCGAGCGTTTCCGGGCCATTCTTCGCCAGAACGGCCTCGACGAGACGGCCTTCGCCGAGCAGCTACGCGCCGAGCGGACACGCGAGGCGCTGACCGGCTCCATTCGTCCGCCGACCGGGTTGCCGGAGAGCCTGAAAGGACCGCTGGCGGAGCATCTCGGCGAAGCACGTTCGGGCGAGCTGCTGGTCGTCGAGGCGGCGCGGTTCGCCGAACTCCAACCCGCGAGCGACGCCGAGCTGCAGCGCTACCTCGATGAAAACCAGGCACGCTTCGAGGCGCCGGAACGTCGGGACGTCACGGCCGTGCTGCTTGAGCCCGACGCGCTGATCGCCGAGATCGTGATTGACGAAGGGACGCTGCGCGAGCGCTACACGGCCGAGGCCGAGGCTTATGTGACGCCGGAGCGACGTCGCGTCCGGCAGCTGCGTGGCGCGGAGGCGGGCCCGTTGCAAGAGGCCTACGCGGCGCTCACCGCGGGCGATGCGGTCGACGACGTCGCCGGCCGGATCGACGGCGTCGCCGTCTCCGATCTCGGCGCCGTCGAGCAGACGGCGCTGCCCGCGAACTTCGCCGGACCGATCTTCGCCGCTCCCGTCGAAGGGAGCATCACGGCACCCACCGAGAGCGCGTTCGGCTGGCATGTCTTCGTTGTCGACGCGATCGAGCCCGCGGGCGTCGTCCCGTTCGCCGACGTCCGCGACGAAATCGAACGCGCGCTCGCGGCGGAGCAGGCGGTGACGCAGCTTCCAGACTTGGCCACCGCACTCGACGACGCCCTCGGCGGCGGCGCGTCGCTGGAGGCGGCGGCGACCGATCTCGATCTGCCCCTGGTCACCGTCGACGCCATCGACCGCGCCGGTCGCACACCCGACGGCGCCGTCTTCGAGCCGTTCGCGGCGTGGGGCACGTTGGTAACGGAGGCGTTCGGAGCGACCGCCGGTGAGGTGTCGCTGCTCGAGGAGACGGCCGACGGCCGCTACTTCGTGTTTCGTCTCGACGCCGTCGACGAGCCGCGCCCACTCGCGCTGGAGGAGGCGCGGGACGACGTTCTCGCCGCGTGGCAGGGACAACAGGCGCGCGAGCGCGCCCGAGAAGCTGTCGAGACCGCCGCCGATGCCATCGCCGGCGGGGCGAGCGTGGAGGAGGTCGTCCGCGAGCACGACATGCAGCGCCGGACGGTGGGCCCGATCACGCGCACCGACTCGGGGATCGACGCCAGCGTCCAGACGGCGCTGTTCGACCATCCTCCGGGCACCGAAGCGGCGACGGTCATCGACGTTTCGGACGGCGCAGCAATCCTCTCCATCGATTCGACGACGTTCACCGAGAGTGAGGTGGCGGCGGCGACCCGGTCGGAGGTCGATGCCGGCTTCGCCCGTGATCTGCTGGTTCAGTACGAGCTCGCGCTGCGTCGCGAGCACCCCGTCCGGGTGGACCGCGCTGCGCTCGATCGCCTGTTCCCGGTCGAGATGGAGCCATGATCGCCCGCCCGGCGGCCGACGGCACCCCATCACCGGATTTTGCGACCTTCGCGGCGCTCTACGATCAGGGCACAGCGCAGGTCGTCGCGGCGCGGATCGTCGCCGACCTGGAGACCCCAGTATCGGCGATGATCAAGCTCGCCGAGGGCCGGCCGTACAGCTTTCTCCTCGAATCGGTCGAAGGCGGCGCGGTTCGCGGTCGCTACTCCATGATCGGCCTCAAGCCAGACCTGGTCTGGCGCTGCCGCCGCGGTCGCGTCGAC
>CAYUKE010000199.1:0-6498 GCA_964445185.1 uncultured Geminicoccaceae bacterium | reverse complement strand
GGCGGGCGAGGGCCGCGAGAACGACGTCCAGCCCCATCTTCGGCACGGCGCGGGCGACACACAGGATCTGCATCGGCTCGCCGGGCCGGGCGCGGCGCGGGGGCGCTGGCAGTCGCGAGAGGTCGAGGCCATGGTAGATCAGCTCGACCGGTACGCCACCGCGCGCCAGCCCGTTCAGATGGTCGGCGCCGAGGCGGGTGCAGGTGACGGCGAAGGCGGCGCCTTCGAGCTTCTCGCGCTTCTCCCAATCCGGGATTGTCCAAATGTCCTTGGCGTGCGCCGAGACGCCGTAGGCGAGGCCCCGTAACGTCGCCGCATAGCGGGTGACGGAGGCGGGCGTGTGCAGGAAGTGGGCGTAGAGCTGATCCCCCGGCCCCAGGACCTCGGTGCCGAGGACGAGCGCTTGGCCGAAGCGACGCAGCCGGTTGCGCGTCGGATCGCGGCGAAGATCGCGCGCGATCTGGCGCAGCAGTGCGCTGAACCCCGGCAGGCGCACCGCGCGCATGAAGCCGCGGAGCACGCGACCTGGGTCGTCGTGCAGGTATTCCGGTAGGTAGGTGACCGGCGCCTCGATCTCGCGATGAATCGGATGGACCGCCTTGTCGGTCGGGTGTCGCAGCGCGACAAGCGCAAGCCGAAGGCCGCGTCGCTCCAGCGCGCGCAACTCCTGCGCGATAAACGTCTCGGATAACCTGGGATAGCCCTTGAGCACGACGACGGTTCGGTTTGACGTCGTCATCCGAAGGCGCGAATGGGCGCGGCCGTGCCCGGTGCCGAGAGCTGCGGCGCCAGCTCCTCGGCGATCCGCTCAAGGCCATCGAGCGACAAAGGCGCCCGGGCCGCGCTCGGTCGCGGCCGGAACGGAAGTGCCGCGAGCGCGTCGGCCATCCGCTCCGGATCTTGCGCGGCTTCGAGCTCCAGCATCGTCACCGCGCCGAGGTCGGCCGCCCGCCGCGCCCGCAACCATTGCTCGCGCCTTGGCAGCGTGCGCGGGACGAGCAGCGCCGGCTTGTCGAAGGACAGGATCTCGCAGAAGACGTTGTAGCCGCCCATGGCGACCACCGCAGCCGCACCGGCGTAAAGCCGCTCGATCTGCGCATCGAAGGTAAGGCAGTGCACCTGCGGCAGGCGCTCGGCGCGCGCCAGGAAACCCTGGCGCTCGTCCGCCTGCATAAACGGGCCGAACAGAATCACGCAGGGGTGCGCCAGGTCGGGACGCGCTTCGTACGCGGCGAGCACGGCGCCGACCAGGCCTTCGCCGTCGCCACCGCCGCCGCCGGTCGCCAGGATGTACGGTTGGTCGGGGACGGGAAGCTCACCGTCGGGATGGCCCTCGACCCAGCTCGGCAGCGAACGGCGAAGATAGCCGGTGAAGCGCACCTTCTCGGCGAACTCGTCGAAGCCGGGCAGCTCGACGAGCGGGTCGAAGATCGCCGGTGGGCCGTAGACGAAGATGGTGTCGTAGAACTCGTGCAAGGCCGGGTAGACGCCCTTGCGTTCCCACTCTTCGATGAGCTGGCCCGGCTCGTCCATGACGTCGCGCAGCCCGAGCACGACGCGGGCGCCCCGATCCTTCAGCATGCGCAGCGTCTCGCGCACCTCGCCGCGCAGGCCCAGCGGCTCCTTGTCGGTCAAGAAGACGTGCGGGTCGAAGACCTCGGCGGTGTGGTGAATGATCGAGCTGCGGATGGCGAGCGTGTGCTCGGTGTCGATGTGGAGATGCAGCGAGGTATATTCGCCGTTCCTCAGCTTGATAACGCCGGGCACCCGGACGAAGTCCACGCGGGCCTTGTAATCGAAGCTGCCGACGATCGGCGAGCCGGAGAGGATGAGCACCGAGAGGTCCGCGAACTGCCCGACCAGGTGATGGGCGATCGCGCGGCAGCGCCGCAGATGGCCCAGTCCGAAGCTGTCGTGGCTATAGATCAGGAGGCGACGGGACACGGCCGCGACTCCCGGCTGTGAGCGTTGTCGCCTGGCACTTACGCACCTCCGGCCAACACGGCAAGCCTGTGCAAATCACCGCATCGACGCCCGCACCCGGCCCCTCTACGTTCGTGCGAAACACGGGGGAAGGCATTGAAGCAATCGTCGGGCGGCCGCGAGATCGGCCTGTTCATCACCTGTCTCGCGAACACGCTCCGGCCGAGCGTCGGCTTCGCTGCACTTCGCCTTTTGCGCGACGCCGGCTTCACCGTGCACGTCCCGATGACCCAGACCTGCTGCGGTCAGCCCGGCTACAACACGGGCGACAGCGCGACGGCTCGCTCCCTCGGCGAACGAGTCATCGCCGCGTTCGAGCAGTTTGACCATGTGGTGGCGCCGTCGGGATCGTGTGTTGGCATGCTCAAGGTGCATCTGGCCGACGTCTTCCGCGACGATGCGGCATGGGCCGAGCGCCACGCTGCCTTCGCCGCCAAGTGCCACGAGCTGTTGAGCTTCCTCGTCGACGTGGCGGGCTACCGGCCAGCGGCCAGCTACGACGGCAAGGTCACCTACCATCACAGCTGCTCCGGGCTGCGCGAACTCGGCGTCAAAGCGCAGGCGGAAGCGCTCGTCGGGGGTGTCGACGGCGTCAGCTTCGCGCCGCTCCGTGACCACGCTGCCTGCTGCGGCTTCGGCGGCACCTTTTGCGTGAAGTATGCCGATATCTCGACCGCGATCGTCGACGACAAAATCGACGACGTGGTGGCGACGGGCGCCGACACGCTCCTCGGCGGTGACCTGGGCTGCCTCCTCAATATCCAGGGCCGGCTCGCCAGGCGCGGCGTCGACGTCAAGGTGTTCCACACGGCGGAGGTGCTTGCCGGTATGGCCGACGCGCCGCTCGGCCGGGGCGATGACCGTTGACCGTCACCTACACGAGCGAGCACTTCCGCCGTGAGGCCGCCCGTGCCCTGGTTGAGCCCAACCTCCAGCGCGCCCTCGACCGGACGACGACGCTGCTCCAGGCGCGGCGCGCCCACGCTTACGAAGCGTTTGCCGAGTTCGAGGCCGCCCGCGATGCCGCCAGCCGCATCAAGGATCACGTGCTGCGGAACCTCGACCACTATCTTGAGACCTTCGAGGCCAACGCCACCGCCGCCGGCGCCAAGGTCCATTGGGCGTCATCGGCCGCGGAGGCCTCGCGCCTGACGGTCGAGCTGTGCCGTCGCGCCGGTGCCGGCACCGTGACCCGCGTCAAGTCGATGCTCGGCGAGGAGATCGGCCTGCCGGAGGCGCTGGACGCGGCCGGTCTCGAGCGCGTCGAGACCGACCTTGCCGAGCACATCAACCAGCTTGCCGGCGACCGCCCGTCACACATCGTCATCCCGGCGTTGCACAAGACGCGGGAGGAGGTGAGCACGCTGTTTGCCGACGCGCACGGTCATGGTCGCCGCATCGAAGACATCGGCGAGCTCGTCCAGAGCGCGCGCCTCAATCTCCGCGAGAAGTACTTCCGCGCGGACGTCGGCATCTCCGGCGCCAACTTCCTTGTCGCCGACACCGGCGCGGTCTGCACCGTCACCAACGAGGGCAATGGCGAGCTGACGATGCAGCTCCCGCGCATGCACATCGTCACTGCCGGCATCGAGAAGCTGGTGCCGACGATGGAGCACGCGGCGGTGCTGCTGCGCGTGCTCTCCCGATCCGCCCTCGGCATGGAGCTGACGCAGTATACCACCTTCCTCACCGGCCCGGCGCGCGACGGCGACCGCGACGGCCCCGAGGAGATGCACATCGTCCTCGTCGACGCCGGCCGTACCGAGCTTTTGGGTGACGCGCTGGCACCGATCCTCAAGTGCATCCGCTGTGCGGCCTGCATCAACCACTGCCCGGTCTACGGCCAGATCGGCGGTCATGCCTATGGCGGGATCTACCAGGGTCCGATGGGCTCGGTGCTGACGCCGGCGGCGGCGAGCCTCAAGAAGGCCAAAGATCTGCCGCACGCATGCACGCTCAACGGCCGCTGCGTCGACGTCTGTCCGGTGAAGATCCCGCTCACCGATCTCATGCGCACGCTGCGCGAGCGCACCTGGCGCGCAGGCCTCGTCGACCGCCAGACCGGCTGGGCCCTCAGCGCCTGGGGTCGGGTGGCCCGCTCGCCGCGGCTCTATCGTCTCGCCAGCCGCGTCGGCGCGCGGATGCTGGGGGCCATGGCGCGCGGCCGAGCACGGCTGACGCGCCTGCCGTTCGATGGCGCGTGGACGCGCAGCCGCGACTTTCCCGCGCCGCCGCCAGGGGGAACCTTCCTCGACCGCTATGAGCGAGGGGAGCGATGAGCGCGCGCGACATCGTTCTCGGCCGCGTCCGCGAGGCGCTCGGCGGGGCGCGCTTGGACGCAGCGGCGATCGCCGGCGAAGCGCGCGCGCTGGTGCCCGATCTCGATGCGGTGCGTCCGCCGCTCGGCGACGCCCAGGCGCTCGACCGCTTCGTCGAGAAGGCGACCTCCGATCGGGTCACGGCGACGGTCGAACGGCTCGAGGGTGCGCTCCGACTGCCGGCCGCGGTCGCGGCCTATCTCGGCCGCCACGCGCTCGGCCGACGAATAGCGGCGGCGCTGCCCCCGGCGCTGTTCGGGCTCGATTGGCGGGACCTCGATCTCGTCGACGAGATCGACCCGAACGAGCCGGTAGCGCTGACCTTCGCGGAAGCGGCCGTCGCCGAGACGGGGAGCCTTGTGTTCCCGAGCTCGGAGATGGTGCCGACGCTGTTCAACTTCCTGCCGCTGCATCACCTCGCCGTGGTTCGCGCCGAAGACGTCGTCCCGCACCTGGAGGACGCGCTCGCGCGCTTCCAGGACCACCGGCTGCCGCGCTCGTTGATCTTCGTAACCGGGACCTCGGGTACGGCCGATATCGAGGGTAAGAACATCCGGGGTGCACACGGTCCCCGCTACCTTCATATCTACATCATCGATCGGATGTGACGCCGGGAGGAGCGCGGTTCGATGCCGATGAAGTCGTGGGTCGTCGGATTGGCGATGCTGCTGGCTGCCTGCACCGGTGGCCAGACTGTTACTCCAGGTCCGAGCGCCAGCGCCGTTCAGAGCGCGCGGCAGGAGATCGCCGGCCTCGAAGCGGTCGAGCAGGACCGCACGGCGGCCGAGAACCAGGCGATGACCCGCCGGGCTTGGCAGCGCGCGCGGCCGGCCATTTTGGAGATGTGTCGTCAGTTCCAAACGCCCGATTGCGACTACACGCTGGTCTGGTCCGACGAGGACACGCCGAACGCCTTTGCCGACGGCGAGAAGATCTACATGTTCAACGGGCTGATCAAATTCTTGGAGAACGAGGCGCAGGTCGCGCAGGTCGTCGCCCACGAGGCGGCGCACAACGTGGCCGGCCATCCCTCCCAAGGCGCTCGCAACACGGCGATCGGCGCGGTTGCCGGCGCGGTCCTCGGCGGCCTCCTCGGCGCGGCGATCGACGACGGTTTCGCTGCGGAGGGCGTCGCCATCGGCGCCGGGCTCGGTGGGACGGTCGGTCGGCTTAGCTATTCCAAAGAGTACGAGCGCGAGGCCGACTATGTCGGTGCCTACATCACCGCGCGTGCCGGCTACGATCTCGACGAGGCTCGCGGCCTCTACCGCCAGCTCGGCGCGCTGAGTGGCGGCGCGCGCACGACCAGCATTTTTGACAGTCATCCGGCGTCGCCCGACCGCCTCGCCGGGTTCGACATCGCGGCCGAGGAGATCCGCAGCGGCAACACCTGGCCGCGGCTCCGCGGCTGACCTTCCACATCCGTCTTGCCGCTATCGGCCCCCCTGCTAAGTTTGGAATGGTTCCAAAAGAGCGGTGGTGATTTCGATGATCCCGGGCCTCGCGTCGCGGCGGCGCTTCGACGATCTCAGCGAGCGGGAGGTGCTGGCGCTCGCGATCTCGGCGGAGGAGGACGACAGCCGCATCTACGCCAGCTACGCCGCGCACCTGCGTGAGGCGTTTCCCAGCTCCGCGAGTGTGTTCGACGACATGGCGACAGAGGAGGATCGCCATCGTCGCCGCCTGATCGAGCGCTTCCGCGCGCGCTTCGGCGAGACGATCCCGCTGATCCGCCGCGAGCACGTCGCTGGCTTCTACAGCCGCAAGCCGATCTGGTTGATGGAGAATCTCGGTCTGGAGCGGATCCGCGCCGAGGCGGCAGCGATGGAGGAAGCTGCACGAAACTTCTACGTGCGCGCGGCGCAGCGGACCCAGGATGCCGAAACGCGCAAGCTCCTCGGTGATCTGGCTGCCGCCGAGGCGGGCCATCAGGAACGGGCACAGACGCTGGAAGAGCGTCATCTTGATCCTGACGCGCGTCGGGCTGAGGACGCGCGGGCGCACCGCCAGTTCGTCCTGACCTATGTTCAACCAGGGCTAGCCGGGCTGATGGACGGCTCGGTCTCGACCTTGGCGCCGATCTTCGCGACGGCCTTCGCGACGCAGGACACCTGGACGACCTTCATCGTCGGCCTCGCCGCTTCGGTCGGCGCCGGCATCTCGATGGGCTTCACCGAGGCGGTGTCGGACGACGGGC
>CAYUKE010000198.1:0-6628 GCA_964445185.1 uncultured Geminicoccaceae bacterium | reverse complement strand
GAGCGACAAGGAGCTCGCCGGTGAGGTCGATGGGAGCGAAGTGGAGGTGGCGCAGGAGCGTGCCGTCGATGAGGTCTCGACGTGCGTCGGCTTCAGCGCGCAACTGCCAAGACTCCGGCGCGACCCGGTTCCACAAATCGAACGCCCAGTAGATGCCGCCTTCGGCGCGCGTCCACGACACTGGCGGCACGGCAAGTGCGGCCAGGAGCGCGGCCGTGGCGCCTACCCAGACGAGCGTGGAGCGGACGCGCGGCCACAGGCCGCAACAGGGTCCGCCCGGCCCGAGGCGGCGCGCGCGCCACCAACTGATGGCGCCAACGGCGCTACCGGCGAGCAGGAGCACACCCAGGAAGCCGGTAAGCAACGCGTGGCGTGCCGTCGCCGACTGCCACCACAGCACCGCGAGGACAGAGGGCGCGAAGACCCACACCAGCAGGAAAACGACGAAGCGGCTGAAGCACGAGAGCGCATGATCGCTGGTGCTGCCGTCGTTGCGCCGGGCGAGGCCGTAGTCAGTGATGAGGCCGGGGAAGACGAGCCGGCCAAGGCGTGGACCGCTCGCCGCCATCGCCGGCCGGTCGAGGGCCGTCCAGAGCTGCATGAGCTGCAGGTGGAAGTAGACGTAGAACGCCGTGATCAGCGCCGGCGCCGCGGCGAAGAAGCTGGTGGTCGGAATGCTGACGCCCACGAGGGGTAGGTCGGTTTGCCGGCCGAAGGCGTAGAAGTCGGCATGCTCGACGCCGAGGAGCGTGATGCCGGCGAAGGTCAGCAGGAAGAGAAGCGTGAACCAAGTGGTCCGCGCCTGGGTGGCGATCTCCTTGATCTGCTCCAGCGCGCGCTCGGTGGCGTCGTCCATCATGGCAAGCCCGCAATACGGCTCCGCGTATCCAGAGCCGTCATCGTGCAAACAGTGAACGGGCGCCACAAGCCGACGAATCGGCGGTGTCGGCCGGCAGGGATCCTAACGAAGATCGCTAAGGCCTCACGGCCGAAAGGCGGTTGCATCATCGCAGAAAAAAGCGAGACACATGACACCAAAATGACGTAGGCGTTCAGAGATAAAATCTGAACGCTTGAGAGCGGCCGCGCGCCGTCGCCGAGCCGCCGAGGAGGGTACAGGATGGGCTTCATCGAGGCGATCTTCGGGGCCATCGGCGATGGGACGTGGGGTTGGTCGCTGATCCCGTTCCTGGTCGTGCTGGGCTGCTTCTTCACGCTCGCGTCCGGGTTCATCCAGTTCCGCTTCTTCGGCCGGATGTTCCAAGTGCTGTTCCCCGGCAACCAACCGCAGACCGAGGGGCGCGTGAGCTCGCGCGAGGCGCTGTTGGTGAGCGTCGGCGGGCGCGTCGGCGGCGGCAACATCGCGGGCGTCGCGGTGGCGATCACGCTCGGCGGGCCGGGTGCGGTCTTCTGGATGTGGGCGATCGCGCTCATCGGCATGTGCACGAGCCTGGTCGAGTGCTCGCTCGCCCAGCTCTACAAGCGCAGCGAGCCCGACGGCACCTACCGCGGCGGCCCGGCGCAGTACATCATTCACGGGCTCGGCGCCCATTTTCGCTGGCTCGCGGTCGTCTACGCCATCTCGCTGATGGCCGCCTTCGCCTTCGGCTTCAACGCGTTCCAGGGCAACACCGTGGCCGGTGCGGTCCAGGACAGCCTCGGCGTCGACCGCATCTGGACCGGCCTGACGCTCGCCTTCGTCGCCGGTGTGATCATCTACGGCGGCATCAAGCGGATCGCCAAGGCCGCCGACATCGTCGTGCCGGTCATGGCCTTCGGCTACATCGCGATGGCGATCATCATCATCCTGATCAACTTCACCGCGATCCCAGGCGCGCTCTACACGATCGTCGCCAACGCCTTCGGCTTCGAGCAGGCGGTCGGCGGCGGGATGGGGGCGGCGGTGGCCCAGGGCCTGAGGCGCGGCCTCTTCTCGAATGAGGCGGGGCTCGGCAGCGCGCCGAATGTCGCCGCCGTCGCCCATGTTCGCCATCCGATCAGCCAAGGCATCGTGCAGTCCCTGTCGGTCTTCATCGACACGATCATCATCTGCACGTGCACGGCGATGATCATCCTCCTCGGCGACGTCTATGTGCCCGGTGCCACCGACGTCAACGGCGTGGCGCTGACGCAGCAATCGCTGGTCTCACACATGGGGTCGTGGAGCCAGTACTTCCTGTCTGCGGCGATCTTGCTGTTCGCCTTCAGCTCGATCATCTACAACTACTATCTGGGTGAGACGGCGCTGACGGTCTTCAGCGACACGCCGGCATCACGGCACGCGCTCAAGCTCGCCATCATCGGCGTCATCTTCCTCGGCTCGGCAGCACCCGGGGCGACCGCCGTCTTCTTCTTCTCCGACCCGATGATGGGCGTGCTGGCGCTGGTCAATCTCATCGTCATCGTCATGCTCTTCCCGATCGCCTTGCGTGTCTTGAACGACTATCGCGCGCAGCTGGCGGCGGGTGTCGAGCACCCGGTGTTCGACATCGACAAGTTCAGCGATCTCGATCTCGACCGCAGCGCCTGGAAGGACGTGCGCTGAGCTACGCCGGGCGCCTCAGTCCTCGTCCGGCGCCGGCGGTGGCGGAACGATTCGAAGGCGCGTCAGCTGGTGGTACTTGCGGGCCTTCACCTCGAAGCGGAAGCCGTGGAAGGTGAAGGCCTGGCCGACTTCGGGAATGCGCTGCGCCTCGTGGATGACGAGGCCCGCGATCGTCGCTGCCTCGTCGTCGGGTAGGCGCCAGTCGAACTGGCGGTTCAGGTCGCGAACGGTGACCCGGCCGTCGACCAACATCGAGCCGTCCGCCTGCATGCGCACGCCCGAGACCTCGATATCCTTCTCGTCGACGATATCGCCGACGATCTCCTCGATGATGTCCTCGAGCGTCACCAGCCCCATCAGCGCGCCGTACTCGTCGACGACCATGGCCAAGTGCTGGCGGCGTTGGCGGAAGGCGAGGAGCTGGTGCTTGAGCGAGGTCGTGTCGGGGATGAACCAGGGCTCCGCCAAGAGCTCGGTCAGGTCGACCGCGGCGCCGTTCGCCTGGGCGCGCTTGACGGCGACGAGCAGGTCGCGGGCGTGCAGGTGGCCGATGATCTGGTCCGGTTCGTCCCGCCAGACGGGGTAGCGGGTGAACGGGTTCTCCTCGACGATCTTGACGATCTCGTCGAGCGCCAGGCTGCCGTCGATCGCGACCATGTCGCGGCGATGGGTCATGATGTCCGCGACCGGAACCTCGGCGAGGTCGAGAATGCCGCCGAGCATGTCGCGATCATGCTTGGCGATGTCGCCTTCTTCCTTGTGCAGCTCGATCGTGCTGCGGATCTCCTCATAGGCCTGGGCGAGGGGAGCGGCGCTGGTCTGACCGCCCAGCGCGCGGAGGATCAGGTTGATGAGGAAGCCGAGGATGCGGGTGAGGGGCGTCAGCACGACAACGAAGACGCGGACGACCGGGGCGATGGTGAGGGTGAAGGTTTCGGGGTGCCGGATCGCGTAGGTCTTCGGCAGCACCTCGGCGAAGATCACGACCAGGATCGTCAAGCGGGTGGCGGCGTAGACGACGCCCGCCTCGCCGGCGAGGCGCAGGAACAGCTCCGTCGCCATCGCCGCTGCGACGATGTTGAAGGCGTTGTTGCCGAGAAGCAGCGTCGAGATCAGCCGCTCGCGATTGTCGAGCAGGCGACGGGCGGACCGGGCCCGGCGGTTGCCTTCGGCCGCCAGCGCGCTCAGCCGGGCTCGCGAGGCGGCGGTCATCGCCGTTTCGGTGCCCGAGGTCAGGCCCGAGAGGACGAGCAGGCCGATGACGGCCAGGATCGAGGTGATCATTGAATCTGCCGGATCATGCGCTCTTGCGTAGATGGTCCAGGAGGAGGTCCTCTGGGACGTCGCGGCTGACGAAGGCCTCGCCGATACCACGGACCAGGACGAACGCCAGACGACCATCAGCGGCCTTCTTGTCGCCGCGCATCGCCGCGACGACGTCGGCCGCCGGGAACGCTGCCACTGCGCTTGGCGCTACAGGCAGGCCGACGGTCTTGAGATGCCGCTGGACCCGGTCGCCATCGGCCGGATCGCACAGGCCGAGCCGGGCCGAAAGGCGGAAGGCCTGGACGAGGCCCAATGCCACCGCCTCGCCGTGGCGTAGGCGATCGTCGTAGCCGGTCAGCGTCTCGTAGGCATGAGCGAAGGTGTGTCCCAGGTTGAGCAGCGCGCGGCGGTCGCTCTGCTCCTCCTCGTCGGCGGTGACGATTTCCGCCTTGGCGCGCACCGAGGTGGCGACCGCGTAGGCAAGCGCATCGCTCGCACCACCAATGGCCGCTGCCCCTTGAGCCTCGAGCCAGGCGAAGAAGGTGGCGTCACCGAGGAGCCCGTACTTGACGATCTCGGCGTAGCCCGAGCGCCGCTCGCGCGCTGGCAGCGTCGCGAGGGTATCCAGGTCGGCCAGCACCAACGCCGGTTGATGGAACGCGCCGACCAGGTTCTTGCCGTGCGTGCTGTTCACGCCGGTCTTGCCGCCCACCGCGCTGTCGACCTGGGCCAGCAGCGTTGTGGGGATCTGCACGCAATGCAGCCCGCGGAGCAGCGTTGCAGCAGCAAAGCCGGCGAGATCGCCGATCACCCCGCCGCCGCAAGCGACGATCACCGTCTGGCGGTCGGGCCGCTGGCCGAGGAGGGTCTCGACGAGGTTGGCGAAGCTCGCGAGCGATTTGGATGTCTCGCCCGGCGGCACCAGCACCGGCTCGACGCGGAGGCTTGCGCAGAGCTGGGCGAGATGGGGCGTCGTCGCCAGCGTCGCATCGGCGACGATGATGCAGCGGCGTGCACCGAGGGCGCGCTCGATTTCCGCAGCCGTTCGCGCGACCAGGCCGTGGCCGATGCGGACGTCGTAGCTGCGGCGGCCGAGCGCGACCCGAACCGTTGTTGTTGGCAGCTCCGTGGTCAACGCGGCGCCCCAAAGCGGCGGGCGGTCGCCGCCACACTGGCGACGACCCGGTCGACGGGCTCGCTGCCGCTCACCACCGTGTCGTGCGCCATAGCGTAGATGGGCTCCCGCTCCCGGAGCAGCGCGCCGAGGACGGCGCGCGGGTCGCGATCGGCGAGGAGCGGGCGCTTGCCCGGACGGCGCGAGGTCCGCTCGACGAGGATATCGAGGTCGGCCTTGAGCCAGACGACGTGGGCGTGATCGAGGACGAGTGCCCGGGTCTCGGGGTCGACGAAGGCGCCGCCGCCCAGTGCGACGACGCCGGCGCTTCGATCATCGAGGAGGCGGCGGATGACCCGGCGCTCCAGCGCTCGGAACTCCGCCTCGCCGTACACTTCGAAGATGTCAGCGACGCTCATACCCGCCGCGTCCTCGATCGCGTGGTCGCTGTCGGCGAAGGCGACACCCAGGTCATCCGCGAGCCGGCGACCGACCGAGGTCTTGCCCGCACCCATCAACCCCACGAGCACGATCGGGCGCGCAAGCTCACCGGTGCCGACCGGCGTGGTCGATGGCTCTGGCCCCTGCACGATGACGACGCGTCCGTTGATCCCTTCAAGACCGAAGGATATAAGCCCGGCCCGGACGGTTGCGGCAAGGGGGCCCTTGGCCCGCCCGGCGGCGCGGAAAGAGGTGGGCTTGATGTCACCGTTCACTCGTTGGTTGCTCTTCAGCATTGGCGCGCTCGTCGTCGGGACGGCGCTGTTTCTCGTCAGCTGGGACATTCCGGCACCGAGCGATCGGGTTGACACCGTGTTGCCCGATGAGCGGTTCCCACGCTGACGACGTGACAGCCGTCGCGTCCCCGGCCGCAGCAATCGACGCGTTTCTCGACATGTTGCGCGCCGAGCGGGGGGCGGCCGCCAATACGCTCGACGGTTACGGCCGTGATCTCGCTCGCTACAATGCCTTCTGCGCCGAGCAAGGCCGGGCAGCGAGCGAGGCGGACAGGGGCCTGGTCGAGCGGTACATGGCGGATCTCCAGGCGGCGGGCTACGCGCGCCACACGGCGCAACGCCATCTGTCGGCGCTCCGGCAGTTCCATCGCTTCCTCGTTGTCGACGGCTGGCGTCGCGACGATCCGACTGGCGACATCTCGGCGCCCAAGCGCGACCGACCCTTGCCGCGGACCCTCGACGAGAGCGAGGTCGATGCGCTTATCCTGGCGGCGCACGCCGCCCCGGGCGCGCGCGGCTTGCGGCTGGCCTGCCTGATCGAGCTGCTCTACGGCTCCGGGCTGCGCGTAAGCGAGCTCGCTGGCCTCGGCCTCGCCCAGATCGACCGCGCGGAATCGATGATCCGTGTGCACGGCAAGGGCGGACGCGAACGGCTCGTGCCACTCGGCTCCGAAGCCGGTCGCGCATTCGACCGTTATCTCACGGTTCGCCAAGCCTTCCTTGCGACCGCGGCTGACGCCGGCTTCGTCTTTCCGTCGCGGAGCCGGCAAGGATTTCTGACCCGTCAGCGCATCCTGCAGCTGTTGAAGGCGCTCGCCCTCGAGGTCGACATCGCGCCGGCGCAGGTCTCGCCGCACGTGCTGCGCCACGCGTTCGCCACGCATCTGCTCGCGCGGGGCATGGACCTGCGCGTTCTGCAGACGCTCCTCGGTCACGCCGACATCTCGAGCACGGAAATCTACACCC
>CAYUKE010000197.1:0-6628 GCA_964445185.1 uncultured Geminicoccaceae bacterium | reverse complement strand
ACCGATCTCGGGATCGACAGCTTCGCTGAGCTGCTGGCGGCCGCGTCGCCGACGGGCGGCGGCGACGACGTCCGCATCACGTTTGGTCCGGGTGATACACTCATTCTGGAGGACGTGACGCGTGCGGAGCTGGCCGCCGACGACTTCGTCTTCGTCTAGGCGGGCCGGGTGGACAACGGCGTCGGGCTGCTCCTAGCTAGCCTGACGCCGTTCGTTGCCGGAGCGTCCACATGGCCTCAGCCGACCTCGCGCGCTTTCCGACCCTACACGTCGTCCGCCACCCGCTCGTTGAGCACAAGCTGACGCTGATGAGGGTCAAGGACACGCCGGTGGCGGAGTTCCGCAATCTCGCGCGCGAAGTGGCGATGCTGCTCGCCTACGAGGTCACGCGCGATCTGCCGCTTGACGATATCGAGATCGAGACGCCGCTCATGCCGATGCGGGCGCGCAAGCTCTCGGGCAAGAAGCTCTGTCTCATCTCGATCCTGCGCGCGGGCAACGGCCTCCTCGACGGGATGCTCGATCTGATCCCCTCGGCCCGCGTCGGCCATGTCGGGCTGTATCGTGATCCGAAGACGCTGATCCCCGTCGAGTACTACTACAAGGTCCCGCACGACATTGAGGCGCGTGAGGTGATCGTGGTCGATCCGATGCTCGCGACCGCGAATTCAGCGGTTGCGGCGGTCGATCGGGTCAAGGAGGACGGGCCGCCCCATATCCGCTTCGTCTGCCTGTTGGCAGCACCGGAGGGCGTCGAGCGGTTCCAGGATGCGCATCCCGACGTCCCGATCTATACCGCCGCCCTGGACGACGCCCTCAACGCGAAGGGCTACATCCTCCCGGGGCTCGGCGACGCCGGTGATCGGATTTACGGCACGAAGTGAGATCGAACCATGCTCAAGATCGCGGCGCCCGCAGGTCGAAGCTCCGAGAACGAGCCGTCCATCCTCGTGTGCGACGTCGGTGCCGCCAATCTGAAGATGTGGTGCTCGCGCACCGGCGCCGTCGCCGCGGCGCCGTCGGGCCCCGACTACACGCCTGAGGCCATGCTCCGGGACATCCGCGCCGCTGCCGGCGATTGGCCGGTCGATTGCGTCAGCGTCGGCGTGCCGACGGGGGTCGCGCACGACCGCTGCTACGGCGAGCCGCACAACATGGGCACCGGGTGGCTTGCCCTCGATATCGACTCCGCCTTCGACGTACCGGCCAAACTCATCAACGACGCGGTCATGCAGGCGCTCGGCAGCTACCAGGGCGGGACCATGCTGTTTCTAGGCTTGGGAACGGGTCTCGGGACTTCGCTGATCCACGAAGGGCACGCGGTCGGCCTGGAGATCCAGCACCTGCCCTACCGCGACGGTCTCAGCTTCGAGGATTGGACCGGAACGCGCGGGCTCGAGCGTTTCGGTTTGGATGTTTGGCGCGAGGTGCTCGTCGACGTGGTGAAGCGGCTGAAGGACGCGACCGTGGCCGACTACGTCGTTCTCGGCGGCGGCAATCTTCGCCACCTCGACGCGCTGCCGCCGGACTGCCGCCGCGGTGCCAACGCCAACGCCTTCTTGGGCGGATGGCGTCTGTGGGCGGGTCCCGAAGCCTCATTGGTGGCAGCAGAAGCTGAGCGACGAGCCTAAGCGGACCAACCGCCGTCGACGACCAGCGTCGCGCCCGTGACGAATGAGCTGTCATCGCTCAACAGGTAGACGTTGGCCGCGGCGACCTCGTCAGCGGTGCCGAGCCGTCCCATCGCCTGGCGCGCCACGAAGGCAGCGCGAGCGGCGTCTGGATCGTCGAAAGCGTTGATCCGTTGCTCGAGTGACGGCGTGAGGATGGTGCCAGGGCAGACCGCGTTGCACCGAACTCCCGTCGTGGCGAAATCCACGGCCACGGCCTTGGTCAGCCCGATCACGGCCGCCTTCGTCGTGCCGTAGATGAAGCGGTTCGGTGCGCCCTTGAGACTCGACACGGCCGAGCTGATGTTGACGATGCTGCCCCGTCCGTGCTCGAGCATGGCAGGCAGGAACGCGCGGATCACGCGCTCCATGCTGCGCACGTTCAGTTCCCATGCGGCTTTCATCGCCTCGTCGTCGGCGTCGAGGATGGTGCCATGGTGGACCATGCCGGCGACATTCACGAGGCCGTCGACCGCGCCGAGATCGCGGGCGGTGGCTTCGATCTCGGCTGGATCGAGGACGTCGAGCGTGCGAGTCGTCACGTTCTCGAGCGCTTCCAACTCGACCAGCAGCATGTCGTTGACGTCAGTGGCGATGACGAAGGCGCCCGCGCGGGCGCAAGCCTCGACGGTGGCGCGTCCGATGCCCTGCGCCGCGGCGGTGACCAGAATGTGCTTGTCCGCGAGGCGTGCCATGGCGATCTCCTAACTCGCGACGGCTTGAGCGCCGCGCTGACCTGTGTGCCGCCTAGAGTCTGATCCAAGGCGCGACCGGCAGATCGGCGACCAGCCCGTTCCACCGTTGCAGTTGGGGGACGACGTCGTCGGCGATGAGGCGCCGCCGCAGGCTCGACGTGCTCGCCTCGCGCAACGGCCCCTGCCAGAAAGACGGTGCCGCCAGGTAGCCAGCGTTGTCGGGCTCGAGTTCGACGCGCGCCGACCACTCGATCGTGCGCACCCGACCGGCCACACCTTCGGAATCGATCCCGATGTCGGCATCAGCGTCTGAACCCAACCGGGCGAGCCCCCGCGCGCGCGCCGCCGCGGTTGCCTCCGGTCCGGCTAGCACGGCGTCGGCGCCCGAGCGCTGCGCCCGGTCGACTGCTGACGGATGATCATCCGCATCCGCCCGGCCGACATGCGCCGACCCAAAGCGTCGCCATGCGGTCAGGCTCGTTTCGCCGGCAAGAATCACGCCGGTTGCGAAGGGGGCGAGACCGACCATCAAGTCGTTAGCGACGTCGCCGGTGGCGCCACGCAAGTCCAGCAGCATGAACCGCCCCTCGTCGTCGGCCAGCCGCCGCAGTCCCCAGAACCGTCCGTGGCAGAGATCGTGACCCCGCATCACCACCAGGACAACCGAGCGATGGCGAAGTCCGGGACCGCCGCGTCGTGCTGCGTGGCGAGGCGCTCGACTTGGTCGATGCTGTCTTTGATCGGTGCCGACGGCTCGAAGACGTTGGCGTGAATGCCGTCGAGGCAGAAGACGGTCTTGAACCCGGCGCGGGCGGCGCCGGCGATGTCGTGCTCGAGGCTGTCGCCGACAGCGACGATGCGCGGGCCGGCCACGTCGGGCAGCGCCCGCCGGCAGAGGGCGTACACGAGCGGATGCGGTTTGCCGACGAAGAGCGGCTCGACGCCGGCGCGTTCCGCATAGGCCATGGCGACGCCGCCGGGCGCCAGGACGTTGCCCGCAGCGCTCACGGCGACGAGGTCGGGGTTTGTGCAGACGACTGGAAGGCCCCTGGCCGCGGCAGGGTCGAGCTCCGCGAGATAGTCGTCGAGGCTTCGCGTCTCGCCGTCGATGCCGCTGAGGAGGACGAAGTCGGCAGCGGCGGGATCATCGACCTCGACGATGCCGGTATCCGCGATGACCGAGCGGTCACCCTGACGGCAGAGCAGGTAGCAAGCGTCGCCGGGCAAGGGCTGCCCGTTGATGCGGCGCTCGCGCAAGCCCGTCACCGCTGCTTCGCCGGAGGTGACGTTGGCGCGAAAGCGCTCCACCGGCAGGCCCATCGTCCGCATCTGCTGCCGCGTCGTCGCTTCCCTTCGCCCCGAGTTTGACAAGGTCACGATCACCTTGCCGGCGTCGAGCAGGCCTTCGACCGCCTCCAGCGCCCAAGGGAAGGCTGCGGTGCCGTCGTGCAGCACGCCCCACTGGTCGAGGATGAACGCGTCGAAGCTGTCAAGAAGCGGCAGGATCGTGGTCAGCGGCTGTGTCGGCATGCAGGCGATCCGAGTTGGCTGGACGCGGCTTAGCCGACGGGCTTGTCCAGCGCCACTGCTTGACCGTCGCGGCACGGTGGACGCACCGTGCGCTGACGTTGGCGCGGCGCGCGAAGCCGAGAGAAAACATGCTCACCTTCTGGTTCGAGTTCGCCAGCACCTACTCCTACATCGCGGCCGAGCGGCTGAGGGCGTCCGGTGAGGTGCCGCCGCGGACGGCATGGAGGACCTTTCTTCTCGGGCCGATATTCCAGGCGATGGGCTGGGATACGTCGCCGTTCAACATTTTCCCGGCGAAGGGCGCCTACATGTGGCGGGACGTCGAGCGCCTGGCGGCTCGCGAAGGGCTGTCCTTCCATCGGCCGACACAGTTCCCCCGCAACGGCCTCCTCGCGGCGCGGGTGGCGTCGGCGCATGCCGCGGCGGGCTGGCTCCCGGCGTTCGTCTGTGGCGTCTATCGCGCCGAGTTCGCCGACGACGCAGACATTGCTGATCCGGCGGTCGTCCGCAGCGTGCTCTTGGACGTCGGCGCGGAGGCCGACGCGGTGCTCGCTGCAGCCGAGAGCGAACGTGCCAAGGCAGCGCTGCGGGCGTCGACGGAAGAAGCCGGCGCGCGCGGGATCTTTGGCGCGCCGAGCTTCACCGTCGGTGACGAGCTGTTCTGGGGCCAGGACCGGATCGACGATGCGCTCGCCTGGCGAAGCCGGCCCCAGAGCTGATCGGAACCCCGCTCGCCTCAGGCGACCGCGCGCAGGTCGAGCATCGGGCCGGTTGCGCGCAGCCATGCAGCCGCGGCGGCGCGGCCGGCGCCGGCGGGAACCGTCAAGCCCAGCGCGCGCAACGTGCGCTCGGTGGCGTCGAGCCTCGCCAGCAGTGCCGTCTCGTCCGCCAAGCCCCGATGCGTGATGACGACGGTGCCATCAGCCGTGACCTCGACACCATCGGCGCTCTGCGGGGCCGGCCGCGGCGTGCCGGCGACCGGCAGCCGCACCGCGGTCATCGCCGGCGACTGCCAGCGCGGGTCGCTGGCCCAGGGGCTGAGCCCCCAGGCGCGGACGGCGGCGCGAACGGCCTCGGCGAAGCGACGATGCTCGGTCTGCACCCACGACAGGACCGCCGGCGTGGCCTGCTCCAGGCCGGCGCGCAGGTCGGCGATAAGCGCCGCGGGCGCGGAGGCGTCAATTTCCACGGCGCGGGCCGGCACCGCTTGGCCGAGCGCCTTGCCGCTCAGGGCGACGACGGTGAGACCGGTCGGGACGACGAAGCCGCGGCTGCCCTCGGTGACCGCGATGTCGATGCCGGCGTTCGGGCGGGTCGGCTCGGTGCCGGCAATGGCGGCCGAGGTGTCGACCAGCAAGAGGGCGTCGTGATCGGCCGCGTCCATCGCCTCACGCACGGCGGCGATGCTCGTGCAGGCGCCGGTGCTCGGCTCGGTGTGCATGACGAAGAGCGCGCGGATGCGCCCCTTATCCTCTTCCAGCCGGCGGGCGAGCTCCAACATGGGCGCGCCTTCGCCCCACGGCGCGTCGAGCGTCTCGACCGGGAAGCCCAGCTCGCGGGTCGCGGCCGCCCAGCGGCTGGACGCCGGGCCGACGCGGATGGCGAGAATGCGGTCGCCCGGCGCCAGCGTGCGGCCGAGCGCCGCGCGCCAGCCGTCCTCCGCAGCGCCACCGACGATCACGGTCGTGCCGCCCGCGCCGCCGAAGCAGCGGCGAACGCCGTCCTCGAGCGTGTCCGTCCGGCGGCCATCAACCATGTTCGTCACACCCCTCGTCTCGCGGCTCGTGCGGGCCATTCCTAAACTCCCTGGTTCGGCGGCCGTTGTCGGCGGCCCGTCTCGAACGATGCAATAGGGGCGCGTCGCATTCGGTTGAAGCGAAACCGGGTCGGATCGTGCCGTCTGTTATTGACGTGGCCGCATTTTGTAAAAGTGTAAGCTACTGCAACCATCGGAGCTTTGACGCATGCGTGCCCGCAAGACCTTCATCGGCCCGCGCCTCCGCCAGGTCCGCAAGGAGCACGGCCAGAGCCAGGTGCAGATGGCGCGCGCCCTTGGGGTTAGCCCGTCCTACGTCAATCTCTTGGAGAGCAATCAGCGCAGCCTGTCGCTGCAGGTGCTCCTGCGCTTCGCCGAGGTCTACGGCCTCGACTGGCGCGAGCTGGTCCAGGACGACGGGCCGACGCGCCTCGCCGATCTGCGCAACGCGCTCCAGGACCCCGTCTTCGGCGAGGACCGACCGGACCTCGACGAGCTGCGCGCCGCCTTCGACCACGCGCCGCGGCTGGCCGAGGCCATGCTCGCGCTGCACAAGGCCTACCGCACCGTCACCGAGCAGATGCTGGTCGCGACAGAAGGCAGCGACGGCCACGGGCTGCAGACCATCGAGAGCGTCGTCCACGACCTCTTCCGCAAGCACCGCAACCACTTCGACGAACTGGAGGCGGCGGCGGAGAGCTTTCGCGCCGACCAGGCGATCGCGCCGGACGAGGTCTACACCTATCTGAAGCGCCGCCTCGCCGATGGTTTCGGCATTGAGGTGGTGCCGACGCCGGTCCGCGACCTGCCGCACACGCTGCGCGAGTACGACGAGGCGGCCCGGCGCATCCACCTCTCGGATGCGATGGACTACCCCAACAAGGTCTTCCAGCTCGCGCACGTCGCCGGCCTGTTGGCCTGCAGCGACGTCATCGACGGCATCATCGCCGCCGAAGGACTCGACGGCGCCCGCGAGC